>JAFMQP010000380.1 GCA_017354575.1 Acidothermales bacterium
CCTCGGGCTGCTCGGGCTTCTCGGAATGATCACGATAAGTGGACGAGGCGGAGACAAACTTACATATCGTGATCATTCTGAGGAGGGGGCGGCGTTCGGGGCCGGAACCGGGAACCGGGCCGGTTAGCGGCCGTGCGCGTACCTGCGGGCGTCGTCGTGCGCGGGATGCGCGCGCCCGCACGGCCCGGCGGCGAACGCCCGCAACAGCGTCGTGGTCACCCGCGTCACGAACCGCCACGCCGCGGGCGACACCCGGTGCGAGTGTCCCAGGGCCGGTACCCAGCGCATCGTCCCGACGTCGACGACGCCGGCGCCCGAGCGGGTGGTGTAGTACGCCGAGTCCGCCCACGTCGGCCGGCCGCCGCACGAGAACGTGCTGACGGCGAGCACCTCGAGCGGGCGTGGTGTCGGGTCCTTCAGGTCGAGGCGGTCGGTCTCCGGCCCGACGAGCCCGGGGAACCGGGTGCCGCGCCGGACGCCGGTGCCGGCGAACAGCCAGCTGCCTGGATCGGCGACGACGTACGGCGCGTTAGCGGGGAAGCATTCGTACAGCAGGCCGAGCAGTGCACTCTCCGGACGAGGGTGGGGTGGCAGCCGCCAGTCCTGGGTGGAATCGGCCGGATGCGTCCGCGCGTACGGATCCTCCGTCGCCGACTTGTAGCAGATGACCAGTCGCATCGGCCCCAGCGCGGACGAGCCGAAGCGGATGTGCCGGTTCACGGCGTTCGCACCGAGGAACGCGATGTTCGTCCCGGCGTCGCGCGCCCTCGTCACGGCCGTACGCATCGCGAGGCTCCAGTACTCGGCATGCCCCAGCGTGATCAGCGCACGCGCCCCCGCGAGCACGCCCGGCTGCCGGGCGAGGTCGGTGTCGGTGAGGTACGCGAGGCGCAGGCCGAGCCGTTCGGCGAGCACGACGGCGGGCCGTTCGAACGCCAGGAACCGGTCGATGCCGGAACGGTCGTACGGCCGGTCGAAGCTGACGGCGCGCGACCGGTCGGCGAACCCGTGCGGCCCGGTGTAAAGGTCGTAACCGTCCCAGGTGTTGTACGCCTCCCACGTGGCGACCGAGTTGAGCAGCACCACCTTTCCCCGGGTGGACGCCGACCGCACCGTCATCGGCACGTAGGACCGGTAGCCGCGGTCGGAGGTGAGCTCGACCAGGTAGTCGCCCACGGGCCAACCCGTCGTCCGTACGGCGAGCGACGGCCGCCATGGCGCGGTGACGGTGTGGAGGTGCGCCGAGACCGTCGCCCTCGGCTGCCGGCGTCCCACGACATGGCCGGACCGCCACACCAGCCGGCCCTGCCGCCCGCCGTACCAGCCCACCCGGAACGCCGTCGCCGTGAACCCGCGCGCCGTCGTCGACACGTACAGCCGGAACGGCTGACCGGGACGAACGCTGGTGTGGTCGGCGAACCCCTCGATCGCGCTCGCCGGCCCGCGTCTGGTGATCCGCCAGGCGCTGGTGCCTGGCCGTGCGTTCTCGGCCACGGTCGGACTGGCGGTCGGTCGGTACGACGACGCCGCTGAGCGCGACGCGGACGGCGAAGCCGTGCGTCGCGGTTGCGACGCACCCGAGCAGGCAGTGACCCCCAGCAGCACGGCCACGACCGCCACCACCAGAGGCGCGGAGCGAACGCGCACATCGTCACGGTACGCGCGGCGGTGTCGAGACAGGCCCGCGCGACCGTAAACAGTTCCACCTAAGCTAGGTGAGCAGGTCCTCGGGGCCGGCCGACGCCGGGAGTCCCGTGCTGGCTCCCCAGCTCTCGGCGAACCGGCCGTTGTCGAAGCGGAAGATCTCGAACAGCATCGGCCGCGCGCCGTCCGCGGTAGCTATCCCCTCGACGGTCGAGCGGACGGCAGCCCTGTCGCCGTCGACCAGGATGTCCTGGGCGACGACACGCATGTCGGGAAACCGCGCAGTGAGCGCGCGCCAGGCGTCCTTGCCTTCCTCGAATCCGCCGCCGAGGGGTGACTGAAGAAGCCCGGAGTATGCAGATCGTCGCCCTCGTCGCGTGTGGTCATCGGCGTGAACTCCTCGTCGCCCAGTATGCGCCACAAGCGCTCAGCACACATCGCCCAGGTCATCCTCGACGGGTTGCGGGCCCGAGCCTAGCGGGCGGGCAGCTGGGGCTCAGGGACGTGCAGGCGCGCCATGGTGCGCGCGACGTCCGCGGGCAGCCGCCGGCGCGTCGCGAGCGACACCACGGTCATCACGCCGAACGCCAGCGGGACGGTCCACGCCGCGGGCTCGTCCAGGAGCGCACCGCCCCAGCCGGAGTGCACTCCGGTGAAGATCGTGACGAGCACCGCGCACACCGCGACGCCGCCACCGGACAGCAGGCCGGCGAGCGCACCCGCCGCGGTCAACCCGCGCCACCAGACGCCGAGCACCAGCATCGGGCAGAAGCTCGACGCCGCCACCGCGAACGCGAGCCCCACCACCGATGCCGCGCCGATGCCCTGCGCGACGAGCGACAGCAGGTACGGCACGACGACGGCGAGGACCGCGCCGACGCGGAACGCCATGACGTGGCGTTGACGCGGCCGCAGCACGTCCTGGGTGAGCGCGCCGGCGACGGAGATCGCGAGGCCGGACGACGTCGACAGGAACGCGGCGAACGCGCCGGCGGTGACGAGCGCACCGAGCAGCTCGCCGCCGGTGCCGGCGACGAGACGCGGCGGCAGCACGAGCACGGTCGAGTCGGTGTCGCCCGTGAGCAACAGGTCGGTGGCGTCCGCCCGGCCGACCACGCCGTACACGGTAGGCAGCAGGTAGAACGCGGCGAGCAGGCAGATCACCACGAACGTCGTCCGCCTCGTGTCGCGGCCGTCGGGGTTGGTGTAGAAGCGCACCAGCACGTGCGGCAGCCCCATGGTGCCGAGGAACGTGGCGAGGATGAGCGAGTACGTCGCGTACATGCTGAGCCCGTCGCGTCCTCCGCCGCGCGCGACGGACGGGATCGCCCACTCGCGGTTG
>JAFMQP010000381.1 GCA_017354575.1 Acidothermales bacterium
CGGAGAAGCCCTGCATCGTCACCGAAGTACGCGGGTTCGATTCCCGCCACCTCCACCGAGATGGCCGACGAGGCCCGCACGAGAGTGCGGGCCTCGTCCGTTCACCTGCGGGATCGTAGCGGCAGCCACACGGCCAGTCCGAGCAGCGCCAGGGCGAGCGGGAAGTGGATGACCTCGAGCAGCTGACTGTCTTCGATCAGGCCACCGACGAAGGCCTCGACCAAGAGCAGGACCGCGAGGGCGGCGGTGCCCACGAGCAGGTCGCGCCGCGAGCGGAGCCGCCAGATCGCGGCGCCGAGGGCGAGCACGGCCAGCACGATGGTGATGTCCGCGCCGCGGGCGTGCACCTCGACCCAGGTCTCGTTGTACTCGGTCGCGCCCGTACGGATGAACAGTCCTGCCCAGACACCTTGTAACACGATGCCGAGGGCGGCCAGCCCGATGAGGACGCTGTAGAGCCGGCTGACGGTCCTGGGTGACGTGGTGGGTCGTGACGTGACGGTTCGCGCCATCGGTCGGTTACTCCCTTTCAGTCGAATGCGGTGAAGAACCGGTCGCGGAAGGCGTCCATCGGCCATACCGGGCCGGTCGGACTGGGCAGCAGCCCGGGTCGCCAGCGCCACGAGGCGATCCGGGAGAACACGGCGGGGTCCTTGGCCACGACGGAGACGGGCACCTGGTGGTTGGCGTGGGTGCCGCTCACCGAGGTGCCCGGCTGGTGGTCGCCGAGCATGACGAGGACGAGGTTGTCGTCGTGCAGTCGGCTCACCCACGAGACGAGGGACCGCACGGAGTACCGGATCGACTGGGCGTACAGCCGGCGGACGGTGTCCGGGTTCCGCCACGCGACGTCGGGCGGCAGGCCCTGGGCGGGCATCGGGCCGAAGACGGAGCCGTCACCGAGCTCGTCCCAGGGCACCATGTGCGGCAGCGGCGTCCAGGGGACGTGCGACGAGACGAGATCGATCTCGGCCATCAGCGGCCGGTGTCCGGGCGCGAGCTCGCGCTGCTGGAACGCGGCCAGGGTGTACTGGTCGGGCATCGAGGCGTAGCTGAACGTCGGGCCGTGATACCCGACGTTGCGCCGGTCGTAGAGCGCGTCGTAGTGGTAGAAGGACCTGCCCGCGGGCCACGCCCACTTGTCGGACGGGATGTCGCTCACGGTGCGCCAGCCCGCCTTGCCGAACGCGGCGGCAAGCGTGAACCGGTTGCTGCGCACCAGTTGGTCGTACCGCTGTTGGCTGTCCACCCACAGCCCGGACTGCAGCGTGGAGTGGGCGAGCCAGCTGATGCCACCGAAGGTCGACGAGTCGAGGTAGGCGCTGCGCGCGGAGAAACCGGCCCCGGTGAGCGAGGCGGTACCGCTGCGCAGGATGTCGTCGACGCCGTGCGAGAACGGCGTGCCCCGCACGGCCACCTGGCCGTAACTCTCGACGAAGACGACGATCACGTCCTTGCCGCGGAGCCCCGTCAGCAGGTGCCGCACGGGCATCCGGGCGTACGGGTCGGACGCCCCCATGGCCGCGTCGAAGCGCTGCTCGTCGTGGACGGTCGCGTTGGCCTCACTCGCCTGCGCGGCGGCCAGGCCGGCCGTGCTCGTCGAGGCGATCGGCGCTCCCGGAACGAGTTGCAGCGACATCGCCGCGCACACGACCCACGCCATGCCGAGAACGGCGGTCGCGCCGACCGAGCCGCGCCGGTGCTCCGCGGCGGCGGCGGCGAGCCGTACGGCGCACACCGTCACGACGGCGACGACGAGTGCGAGGACGAGTCCGAGCAGGACGGGCACGACGCCGGCGGGGACGCTGCCGAGCGAGTCGCGCACCACACCGACCGCGGCACCGACGTTGCTCCAGTCCAGCAACGGGTTGAACGGCCGGTTGAACTCCGCGTAGGAGATCATGTCGAAGACCTTGACGATGGTGAGCAGCCCGAACGCGGTCCCGGCGGCCGTCGAGACGACGCGTCGAGCTCCGGTCGGCAGCACCACCGCGAGCCCGACGAGCACCACGCCCTCGACTGGGATGCGGACGAACGCCGCGGGAGTGAGCTGGTCGAGCCGGTCGGGAGCGACGAGCACGGCCCAGACGACCGCGATCGCCGTGACCGCTGTGGCTGTACGCAGTATTCTGCGCGTTAGGGTGTCGGCACCGTTGCGGTAGAGCCAGACGATGTCGCGTCCGAACGACTCGGCCAGCAACGCCATCGCGACGACGACGGCGACCACGCCGATCGTGCGGGGGAGCAGTCCCGAGGCCGCGGCGGTCAGCACGATGCCCTGCACGGCGGTGACGGGCTTGCGCCAGTACCTCTGCGGCAGCGTCGCGGCCAGCCAGGGCACCAGCCATCCGGCCACGAGCAGCGCATAGCGGATGACGCCGATCGCCAGCGCCCAGGCGCCGTACGTACGGGACACCTCGACGCTCAGCACCAGGATCAGGAACGCGTCGACCTCACCGTCGAACCGGCCGCCCAACGGCGACGCGGTGCCGGTGCGCCGCGCCACCTGCCCGTCCACGGCGTCGAGAGCCAGCGCGACGGACGCGAGCGCGACCAGCGCGACGGTCTGCGTCGGGCGGAAGAAGGAATCGGCGACGAGCCCGGCGACACCGGCGGTGAGCAGCGCACGCGTCAGAGTCACCCAGTCCGCCGGAGTGGTCGGTGCGCGTCCGGTGCGGGCCCGAGCGCAGGCGAGCAGCGCGGTCGTCGTCCAGCCGGCAGCGAGACCCACGATCCAGCCCGCGACACCGAGGCCCGTCGTCAGGAGGAGAACACCGAGCAGTGCGGGTGTGGCCAGCGCGCCGAACACCGTCTCGAGCCGAACCGTGCGCACCCTGCCTCCGTCCCGATCCACACTGCTCTCCCCGGGGAGTACGAAGCCACGGTCGGGTCCGTTCACCGCGAATCGCGTCGCTCGCCGCCGTGTCGCGCGGTTGAACCGTGCGGTGGACCCGCACGTACGGTCCGGTGTGGCAC
>JAFMQP010000143.1 GCA_017354575.1 Acidothermales bacterium
CCGCAGGTGAAGGACCATGTGTCCAAGCCATCCACACCCGCGACATCGTCCACGTCGTCGATCCGGCCACCGTCAGCTGGCAGGCGTGGCGGGACGCAGCCCTCGGCCACGGCCTGCGCCAGGCCCTCTCCCTCCCGTTGGTCGCACGGGCCGACACGCTCGGCGCACTGAACCTGTACTCCACCAGCGAGGTCCCGTTCACCGACGACGACCGCGAAGCTGCGCAGACGTTCGCCGTCCACGCCACCGGAACGCTGATGGTCGCCATCCGCCTGGCCCAGCTCGCCGAACTGAGCGGCCACCTGGAGCACGCTCTGCGGTCTCGCGGGGTGATCGACCAGGCCAAGGGCGTCATCGTCGCCGAGAACCGCTGCACACCCGACGAGGCCTTCGCGATCCTACGTAACGCTTCCCAGAACCGTAACGTGAAGATCCGCGATCTGGCCGCGCGCATCGTCGCCCAAGCAAGCCGCAGAGACGACATGGCCGGGACGCCGGCGCCGATCTCCTGACGAGTAGTCCGGGCAGCGTCGAGATCACCGGGAGATCTCCGCGGGCAGGAGCATCGCGCACCCGTGAGGGACTCGAACACCGGCGCGGTCTAGCAGACCGGGCAGACGGTTGTCACCATGCATGTCGTGACCACGACGCTCATCACCGGCATGTCGGCCACCGGCAAGTCGAGCACCGTCGCCCAGTTGATCGCCAACGGACACCGGGCGATCGACCTCGACGTGGACGAGTGGTCGCATCTCGTGCCGGACGACTCGGGCTACGCCGATCCCGCGACCGACCGGCCGCTGGACTGGCACTGGCGTGAGGAGAAGATGCACACGCTGCTCGCTGCGAAGCACGGCACGCTGTTCGTCGCCGGCACCTCCACGCACCAGGCCCGGCTCTATCCGCTCCTCGATCACATCGTGTTGCTCACGGTTCCCGGGAACGTGGCGCTGGACCGACTCGCCAACCGGACCACGAACGACTACGGCAAGGACCCCGCCGAGCTGCGTCGCGAACTCGACCTACGGTCGGTCGTCGAGCCGGCGTTACGTGAGTCGGCCTGCCTGGAGGTGGACACCTCGGCACACTCGACGGCCGAGGTGGCCGAGATCATCGCGGCACACGCACGGAGCCGCTGCCCGCGCACCGGCTGATCTCGCGGGCACGGTGGTGAGCCGTGTCACGGCCGGGGGAACGCGACCTCGTCCGTGTACGACTGCCGTTCCGACGGGAGGACGAGGCGCCGTGCGATCAGCTTGTCGACCGCATCGAGCCGCTGCCGCTGGAACTGCGACGCCCCCCGCGGGTAGAGCTGGTCCACCGCGGGACGCGAGTCACCTGCTTGTTTCTGCGCCGCCGTCACGGCGAACGGGATGAAGCCGCCGTTGCCCGCGCAGAGCTCGTTCTCGGCATGACCGGGTTTCCGGAAGTTGCGCCCCATGTAGGTCCCCAGCGGCGTGGCCAGATCCGGCGTGATCACGCCACCCTGCGGGTTCCCGTACCCGTCGGTCGTGGGGACGTAGATCGGGTAGGCCGCACCGTAGCGCGGCGGCTGGACGGTGTAGTCGCCGACACGGTTGACGAAAATGCGTGAGTTGAAGGGGAGGCCGGGGATCGTCGGCCAGCTCGCCGCCGCGCGCCCGAGGGTCTGCAGCGTGCCGGCGTCGAGGTTCGGGTACTCCGACGCCGGTGGCTGCACGCCACTGGTCACCCACTGGTCCATGTCGACGACCAGCGCCCGGAAGACCGGCTTCCCGTCGACCGGGTCGCTCATCGCGCTGCAGGTGGACAGCGGCGCCGCCGTGCCGTTGCCAGGCCCGTGGGCCTGGCCCGAGATCTGGAAGATCCGCACGTTCGAGGGCAACGCAACGCCGTCGTCTCGGTCGGCGCTGATGAAACTGCCGGCGGGCGCGTCTGCCGGTGGTTTCAGCGCATGTCCTGTTGTGTCTGTCACCACCAGCGACATGTGGCCGTTCCACGTCTCGAAGTCCGAGTCGATCTGGAAGACCTTCGGGCAGGTACCGGCGGCAGTGCATCGACGCAGGATCCCGTCGGTCTGGCCGGTGACCGGGTCGTGCAACGTCTGGTACGTGAACGGGAACGCGCTGCCGGGGTAGTCGTGGTCCTCGTGCTGGCGGACCCACCGCGACGTCTGCGAGAACGGGTAGCGGTCGGGCGGGAGATTGTGGTCCGTCTTCTTGGCGCCGCTGACGAGGCCGATCACACCGTCGAAGACGGGCCTGCCGCTGAGGTCGGCGTTGAACCCCTGCCAGATGAAGTCCTTGAGGAATCGGCCATCCTGCGACACACCCCACCCGATGGCGCCGCTCGGTCGCGCGCCCGCACCGGAGCTGACCGCACCCAGCGGCACACCTCGTAGATAGGAGACGAGGTCGCGGACGGACGCGAAGCCGACGCCACCGACCCACGGGTTCTTCCCGTCGTAGGTGACGTCGTACAGGGCACCGGAGTCGAACCCCATCGACGTGGCCTGGGACATGTCCAACTGGATGCGGTTGCCGGGTAGGAAGGTAACCGCCGACGGGGAAAGCGAAACGGGTGCGTCGTCGTAATTCTCGCGGACGGTGACGCTGACGTGGTCCTCGGCGCCGTTCATGCTTACCGGCGGATACGTGAGGTCCGCGGTCAGGATGTCTCCATTGACGGTCTGCGTGTTACCGGCACCGCTCTCCGGCGTATCCGGGATCAATGTGTCGAGGACCGGCTTGACGATCGGTCTTCCGTTTGGGCGCGTCGCTATCGGGAAATGGGCCTGATATGCGGACGTGTTCGGGTCGGCGTCGGGCTGCCAGCCGCTCCACACGATTTCGTATCCCTGCCGCATCAGGAAACCGTTGCCCGGGTCGGTCAGGGAACCCTGGTCGAGGTTGCTCAGGCTCGTAGGGCTGCCGCGGTTGATGACGTCATAGAAGATCTTGCCGTTGCCCTTGCTCGGGTCGGCCGGGCGGAGCATGGCGAAATCCATGCTGTATTCGACGAGGCCCTGCCCGTCACGCGCGGCGTTCTCCAGATAGGCGAGCCCCGCGTTCGCCGCGGCCTCCGGATCGATCGAGCCGTACGCCGTTCCGTTCAACAACTCATACGCGCCGACCGGGCCGAACGTGGCACCGTTGAACGCCGGTTCTTCGTCGCTTATGGCGATATGGCTGATGCCACCACGGGCCGGATGCCCCGCGCCCGTCGCCGGCGTGATGAACGTGACGGTTGCAACGGACACGATCGCGACTACGGGCAGGCCGATCCGAATCGGAGAGCGAACTCGACGCACAATTGCTCCCGGAGCTGGGCTTCGGGGCCAAGTAGAACTATCACCCAGCCGCGTCCGGGTGTCCAGATACGAATGCGCGAAACGTACCGTGGGTGAACGGGATCAGCTCACGTTGATCTCGGCCGCCGAACAGAACGAGCCACCGCTCGCCGAGGTCGCCTCCAGCCGGACGTATCGCGCGTCGACGGGATCGAACGTCGCTGTCTTGAGCCGAGCGTCGACGGGCCAGGTACCGCTGGCGACCTTGGTGAACGACTGGCCGTCAGGACTGACGTAGACGTTGTAGTCGCGGATGGTTCCGTTGAGGTTGCCGTCGAACCTGGGCTGGTAGGTGAGCTTGCTGACCTGCTCGGTGTCCTGCAGGTTGAGCGTGATCGACTGCGGCAGCGGCGTCGGCGGTGAGTACTCGGAGTGCCAGAACGTGTCGATGTCGCCGTCGATCGCGTTCTCCGGCGGGAAGCCCGAGTGGTAGCTCGTCGCCACGATCAGCGACTCGGTGCACCGGGCGGGGACCGAGACCGCGAGCTTCGTCTCGACGGAACCGATGTGCACGGTCACCTCGGCCGTGCCGACGTCGGTGTCCTCCGGCGCGGTGACACGGAGCGGGAGCGTCCTCGCCTGGCCGGCGGGGACGGTGAGCGAACCGGTGTCCGGCGTGACCTGCAACGGCGCCGTGGCGCTCGCGGTGATGGCGTCGGTCACGTCCGCGTCGGTGTTGTTCACGACACGCGCCAGCGTCGCCGACTTCCGCACACCCAGCTCACAGTGGTCCAGTGTCAACGCCGAGGGCGCGACCGAACGCTGCACGGGCTGGCGGGCGGTCAGCACGGCCCAGCCGAACGGCTCGTCGGCGTAGTACGCCGACCGGCACGCCGCCGAGGCGGAGCCGGACCTGCCGGCGTCGAACGCGTCCTTGCACGCGGCGCGGTCCGGGAGGTCGTTGTCGTACGCGGTGTCGACGTGCGCACTGGTGACGCTGCCCCGCGCGAAGACGTAGCTCGACCGCTTCTGCGTCTCCGCACCCGATCCGTCGAACAGCGCGTCGTCGTAGCCGTCCGTGGTGGTCAGTGTGTTCCAGAAGGACTGGGCCGCACAGTCGACGGCCTGGTAGTCGCGTGGCTCGAGGCATCGGCTCGTCCGGTAGTCACCGCCCAGCACGGGCACGACGTTGCTCGGGTCGCCCGAGCTCTTGTAGCCGGACACCACGGAGTTCAGCATCGCCGTCGCCGGCACCGGGTCGCCGGCGGCATGCGCACTGACGACGGGCAGCTCGAGGTCCGTGCCCTTCCTGGCGACAACGGCGTACGCCTCGTCCTCGGACTGCACGCGGACGAACTTGCCCGGCTGCGCGACCCGCATCGTCGTCGTGTTAAGGACGATCGCCGACTCACGGACTGCCGCGTCCGGCAGGAACGCGGTGTCGCCGGGCGCGGCGAGTACCAGGTAGTGGTCGCCCGTCGCGGCTGTGAGCTCGTCGGCGATCCGCGAAGCCCCCGGCCCGAGGACTTCGGTCAGTAGCAACACGTCCGGCGAGTTCGGCGTGCTGGCGACGAGACGATGGACGAACGTGTCCAGGTCACGGGTGTCCGCGGCGTCCGCGGGACGGATGGCGTCCTCCAGGTTCGCCGAGACGACGAGTGCCCGCGCGCTCGTGTCGGCGGAGGTGCCCGAGTGCCAGTCGCGGTGCAGGAGGGCCACCGTCGCGACGACGAGCGCCGCGGCGAGCACCGGTGCGAGCAGGGAGGCGGCCACCCGCCGCGGGTGGCGTGATGTGTGCTCAGGCATCCTGGATCCCCGCCTCCCCGGCCGCTACGACGAACGACCTGCGCACCGACGCCGTGCCGTCAGGTTTGGTCACCTTGTCGACGACGACGAAGTCCGTCGTCCATTCGTTCGCCGTTGCGTGGCACAGGTGGTACCCGCGCTGGTTGTTGTAGAACTTGAGGTGCGGGTTGGCGGCGAGCCACTCCTGGCCTGCCGCCGTCATGTCGGAGCCGTCCTGCCCGGACGTGATCGACGTGCCGACGAACTCGGCGCCGACGGTCCGGGAGCCGGGGTCGTTGAAGTCGAGCTTCAGGTCCGCGGCGCAGTTCACGTGCGCGTCGCCGGTCATCACGACCGGGTTGGACACCTTGCGGTCGACGATCCCCTGCAGGATCCGGCCCCGGTCGGCGGCGTAACCGTCCCACGTGTCGGGGTTGAGCTGCTGCAGCCCCGGATCGGTCAACCGGTCGAGCTGGAACATCATCACCTGGTTGGCGAACACGTTCCACGTCGTGTCCGAGGCCGCGAGCCCGTCGAGCAGCCAGCGTTCCTGGGTGTCGCCGAGCATCGTCCGCTGCGGGTCGTCGCGGCTGCCGATGTCCTCGGCGCTGCGGAACTGACGCTCGTCGAGCGCGAACACGTTGACGAGCGAACCGAACCGGAGCCTGCGGTACAGCGCCATGTCGTACGCGCGAGGCAGGGACGACGCACGCATCGGCAGGTTCTCGTAGTACGCCCGCATCGCGGCGGCACGCCGGCGGAGGAAGTTCTCCTGCGTGCCCTTCGTCGGCTCGGTCAGGCCGGCCCAGTTGTCCTGCACGTCGTGGTCGTCGATCAACCCGATGAACGGGGCGACCTGGCGGGCGGCGACCAGGTCCGGGTCGGAGCCGACGAGTGAATGACGCAGCCGGTACTGCTCGAGCGTCACGGTCTCGGTGCCGTGCGCGGACGACAGCGCAGTACCGCGGACGCCGCCGGCGGCGGAGATGCCGTTCTCGTAGATGTAGTCACCGAGATGAACGACCCCGTCCAGGTCCTGCCCGGCGAGATGGCGGTAGGCGGTGTAGAAGCCCGAGTCCCACTGCTGGCAGGACACGAACGCCAGGTTCACCGGCACGGCCGCGTCGGGCGCCGCGGCGGTCTTGGTGCGGCCCACCGCGCTGATCTCGCCCGCGGCCGCGAACCGGTACCAGTATTCGCGACCCGGACGCAGTCCGCTGACCTCGACGTGCACCGAGTGCGCCAGATCGGGACTCGCCACCGCCGTGCCGCGTTGCACCACGCGGCGCATGGCGTCGTCCTCCGCGATCTCCCACTGGACGGGCACCGTGCTCTGCGGCATGCCGCCGAGCCCGTCGTCTGCGAGCGGCACCGGCGCCAGCCGGGTCCACAGCACGACCCCGTCGCTCAACGGCTCACCCGACGCGACGCCGAGCCGGAACGGATGGTCGGCGAGCGTCACCGCGGCGCGGGCGTCACCTCGGGGCAGCGCACCGAGCGCGGCGAGTCCGACCGCACCTCCGCCGAGAGCGAGCAACCGCCGACGAGACAACACCGCTGCTGAAACCGGCTTGTCCTGCATGGGCCTCTCCGATCACCCGCCAGCGCCAGCAGCGTTATAACATAAAATATGCTTACTTCGAGGTGAAGATTCCGCGAGACCGACGGACAGTGGCCTGACAACGCTGTGTCATGGTCCGCATGTCAGGGTGGCGTCGGTGGTCAGCGGGCGGTCCCGCGCTCAGGCTGCGACAGCATGAGAACGTCACTCGATCTGGTCGTCTGCCCGACCTGCGCCCAGCCCGCCGAGGTGGTCAGGCGGACGTGTCTCGGCAGTACGGCAGGACGGCTGGAACACGTGAAGATCCAGTGCGTCCAGCGGCACTGGTACCTCATGCTGTCGGAACGGCTGTCGCCATGGCCGGTGACGGCCTGACGGTCGGGCCACGGCGTACGAACGGCGCAGCGCACAGTTGACAGTACGCTGCGCCGTGGACCGATGCGTGACTCCCGCGGCGCCCGCGGTCAGCAGGACTTGTAGCCCGACCCGTCGCCCCAGCTGCAGGTGTCGATGCGGGTCCCGTGCGAGTTGTTGAGGTAGGCCTTGTCGCCGGTGTTGTTCCACACGTACCAGCGCAGTCCCCAGTACAGGTTCTGTTTGGTCCTGCTACCGCGGCCGGTGTGGATCCGCACGGTGGCGCCGGCGCCGAGCCTGTACGACGGGAACACGTACTTGTGGTCGACTCCGCGGTCGTGCAGCCGCCAACCGGTCAGCGTGATCGCGTGGCCGCTCGTGTTCTTCAGCCGCACCCACTCGGCGTTCAGCGACGTGTTCGAGCCGGTGTCCTTGCCCGGGCTGTCGTAGTACACGCCGGTGATGCGGATGCCGCCGGCGGCGTCTGCAGGTGTGGCCAGTGCCATCGTGACGCCGAGTGCGGCGACGACCGTGGACGCGGCGGCGACGATACGCCTGATCATGTTGTTCCTCTCTGGACGAGTTGCCCGGTGAGGACACCACGGCTATGTCGCACTCCCCGTCGGAACACCGAAGTACCACCGTCGGAACCGGAACGGTCACGCAAGGAGACGGCGGGACAATGGGCGTGGGCGATACCGGCGAGCGACGGGGGTGGCGGGATGCGCGGAGTGGTGACGGCCGTGAGCCGCAGCGGCGGGCACACGTTCGGCAAGCCGGTCCAGGCGGGCATCACGCTGGTCGCCGGCGTCGGCGTCGACGGTGACGCCCACTCGGGCGTGACGGTGAAGCACCGCTCCCGTGTCCGCCGCGACCCGACGCAGCCGAACCTGCGGCAGGTACACCTCATCCACGGCGAGCTGCACGACGAACTGCGCGCCGCCGGGTTCGACGTGGCCGCCGGCCAGCTAGGCGAGAACGTGACGACCCGCGGCGTCGACCTGCTCGGCCTGCCGACCGGCACACTGCTCCACCTCGGCGACACCGCCGTCGTCGAGCTCACGGGGCTGCGCAACCCGTGTCAGCAGATCGACGCCTTCCGCCGGGGCATGCTGAAGGCAGTGCTCGGCCGCGACGAAGAGGGCAACGTCGTGCGCAGGGCCGGCGTCATGAGCATCGTGCTCACCGGCGGCGAGGTGCAGGTGGACGACCCGATCGCGGTGCAGCTGCCGGACGCGCCGCACCGTCCGCTGGAACCCGTGTAGGGCTTACGACCTGGCCGCGGACTGCACGCGACGCCACAGCTTCCGGTACGCGTCCAGGCCGTCCGGCCAGAGCACTCCCGCCGGCCCGGTGGCGATCGCGACCCGCTCCGGGATCGTGCCCCAGACGGGCACGCCCGCGTCCGACCAGACCGTGAGCGCGTCGGCGTAGCTACGCGTGAAGCTGCGCGCCGAGCAGATGGCGAGCCCCGCCGGTATGCCGTCGGGGACCATCGCCAGCACCGCCTCGACCCTCGGCGTCTCCACGCCACCTACCCGGGCCGGGACGACCACGACGTCCGCGCGCTCCATCGCCTTGCCGAGCAGGCGTTCGTTGCCAGGTGGTGTGTCGACGATCGCCACGGCGTCGTCCTCGACCCGGCCGAGGGCGCGGGTCAGCAGCCGGTCGGTCGGCGCCTCGACGACGTCGACACGCTGGAGCCGCTCGTCCTCGCTCTGCTCGATCCACTCGGCGGCGCTCGCCTGCGGGTCGGCGTCGACCAGGGTGGCCGATCGGCGGCTC
>JAFMQP010000144.1 GCA_017354575.1 Acidothermales bacterium
CGAGCAGCGTGACAGTGCCGAACGTGCGCGCGTAGCTCCACTGCGCCGAGCGGGGCGAACGGTGCGCGTCGTAGGCGAACTCGTCGACGAGCCCGCCCGCGTCGTCGGCCGCGGACCGGACGGCGGTGTACGTCGCGTCGGCGGCACGGTCGCCGGGGCCGAGGTTGCCGAGGTGCTGGTACAGCCAGTAGGCGGCGAGGCCGCCGGTGATGCGCGTGCGCCACCACGGCGTCGAGTCCATCTGCCGCCGCCACGTCCACGAGGTGTTCCAGTCGTCGCGGATGTCGTGGTCGTCGAAGATCATCGCCGTCGACACGGTGGACAGCAGCCAGCGCACCGACGGGTCGGTCCACGCCAGCCGGTAGAGCTCCGTGTACTCCTCGAAGTCCGCGACCTCGATGCCGGGCGGTCGGGCGATGTCCCGACGCGAGCGGATGAACTCCTGCATCGCCTGCGACGTCTCGTCGGCGTACACCTGGTCGCCGACGAGCAGCAGGACGGTCGGCCATTCGGCGTCGTCCTGCCGTGCCAGCCGGTGGGCGTACGCGCGGAGGACGTCGACGCCGTAGGTGCGGGTGTGCTCGGCGTCGTGCGGAACGCTCATCCGGCACGAGCCGAACACCAGTCGCACCCCACCCTCGTGCGCCTGCGTGCGGATCCGCGGCGGCGGGAACGAGCTGTCCGGCTCCGGCCAGACCGTCTCGTCGTCGAGCGTGACGGCGTACTCGGTGCTCGTCCCCGGCGTGAGACCGCCGACGTCGACGATCCCGTAGTGGTGGCCGTGCACGGTGAACGTCCTGGCCGTGGCGTCCAGTACCCGTACGGTGCAGGGTGCGTCCGTCTCGACCCAGACCGTCGCCGTGGTCGTGTCGACGTGGCGCAGGAGCGGACCGACGACGAGCCGAGGCATCCCGCCACGATACTGGGTCTCGCGGGCAGGTCCAGGGCGGCGAGGGAGGACGGGAGCCGGCCGTGACGAACGTTGGTCACCAGCAGCGCCGACGCCTCGGCGGCTACGACGCCGAACTGCGCCGACACGACGAGGTACTGCGCCGGGCGGGTGGCGTCCGGCCCGGCGACCACGTCCTCGACGTCGGCTGCGGGTCCGGGCAGACGACCCGGGAGGCCGCGCGCACGGCCCGGGCCGGCAGTGCGCTCGGGGTCGACGTCTCCGCGCCCGCGATCGACCGTGCCCGCGAACTGGCCAGGGCGGAGGACGTCCGCAACGTCACCTTCGAGTGCGCCGACGCGCAGGTCCACCGCTTCCCGCAGCAGCGTTTCGACGTGGCGATCAGCAGGTTCGGCACGATGTTCTTCGACGACGCCGTCGCCGCGTTCGCCAACATCGGACGGGCGCTGCGGCCGTCCGGGCGGCTGGTGATGATGGTCTGGCAGTCCCACGAACGCAACGAGTGGGACGTCGCGATCCGCCGGTCCCTCGCCGGACCCGACGGCGCGACGGCCGTCCCGGGCGGGGGACCGGATCCGTTCTCGCTCGCCGACCCGGCGGAGGTGACGGAGATCCTCGCCGCCGCGGGATTCGCCGGCATCGGCTTCACCGACGTCCGCGAGCCGGTCTACTACGGTCCGGACGTGGCCGCCGCCCTCGACTGGGTCCGCGGCTTCGCCTGCACGAGCGAGACGCTGAAGCGGCTGGATCCCGCCGCCGCGGCGGGTGCGATCGAGCGGCTGCGCCGGGCGCTCACCGCGCACCGAAGCGACGACGGCGTCTGGTTCGACTCCCGCGCCTGGATCGTCACCGCTGCCGTGCCGTCCGGCCAGTGACATCAACGGGCTGCCTGGCGGGGTTCCTCTCCGCGAGCGGCCCGAGTGGGCGGAACGCGTCGAGTGCGGGTGGCTGCGGCATGCTTCTGCAATGGCTGTGTTGGTTGCGCTGGCGGCGTTGTGCTTCACACTGGTCGGCGGCCTGGTCGCGATGCGGATCCGCGACCGGCGTCACCTGGTGCTGGGCCTCGCCGCAGGAGTGATGCTCGGCGTGGTGGGCTTCGACCTGCTGCCCGAGGCGCTGGACCAGTCCGGGCAGCTGGTGGTGGGAGTGCCCGCGGGGATGCTGGCCGCGGTCGGCGGCTTCCTCACCATCCACGTCGTCGAACGGTCGCTCGCGATCCACCGGGGTAGCGAGGGACACTTCCGCTCGCACCAACACGGCATGCAGCCGATCGGGCTGACCGCCGCGAGCGCGCTGGTGATTCACAGCCTCCTCGACGGGGTCGGCATCGGCGCCGGATTCCAGGCCGGCGTCAGCGTCGGGGTCGCGGTCGCGATCGCCGTCGTCGCGCACGACTTCGCGGACGGGTTCAACACGTTCACCATCACCGACCTGTACGGCAACGCCCGCTCCCGCGGCCTGATCCTGCTCGGCCTGGACGCGCTCGCGCCGGTCGCCGGTGCCGCCGTCGGCTCGCTGATCCGGCTTCCGCACCTCGTCATCGGCGTGTACCTGGGCTACTTCGCGGGCTTCCTGCTCTACATCGCCACCAGCACGATCCTGCCCGAGGCCCACGCCGGACACCCGTCTCGCGTCACCCTGCTGCTTACTGTCTGCGGCGCCGTGTTCGTCTGGCTCGTCGTCGGGTTGAGCCGCTGACGGCCGCGACCCTGTGTCGGTGGCGCGAGATTCGTTGCGGGACAGGGATTCCGGGGGACGTTGGTCCCGGGTTGTGGGGCGGTATGGCACTGCGTTCCGCGCCGAGGGTGAGCTGGACTGGAGGTGGATTCGAAGGCATCCGACGAAGAGGACGTGAGCGATGACGACGAACGAGTTCCCCCGCGTGGTGGTCGGCGTGGACGGCACGACGAACTCGCTCGCCGCACTGCGTCATGCGGCGCTGGACGCCGTGGAACGCGAGGCCGTTCTCGACGTCGTCCACGCGGTCGGCAGGGACGAGTGCGACGGCCGCACGTCCGCCGCCGCCCTGGACCGCGGACGCATGTTGCTCGACGCCGCGGTCGCGGGCGTCCCTGAGACCGCCCGGGTCTCCGCCGTCCGGCGTCATCTGGAGAGCGGCGAGCCCGCGGACGAGCTGCTCCGGTACGCCGCCGGTGCCGAGCTGCTCATCCTCGGCGCGCGCACCGATCCCGAGCACGTGCGGCCGCTCGGCGGTACCACGATTCCCCACGTTCTCGCCGCCAGCCCGTGCGAGGTTCTCGTCTGCGCCGACCATTCGGTCGCCGTGGCCGCCTAGGAGGAACCATGTTGAAGCGCCCGCTCGTCGCCGACGTCATGACCAAGGACGTCGTCACCGTCCGCCCCGACACGAGCTACAAGCACGTCGTGGAGCTGCTCACGCGGCACCGCATCAGCGGGCTGCCCGTCGTGGACGCGACGGCCGTCGTGGTCGACGTCGTCAACGAGCTGACCTACAAGGAGAAGGCGGCCGACCGCGTCCCCGCCGCCAGGTCACGGACCGCCGCCTGGCCCTGGTAGGTCAGCGGCCGGTCCAGGTGGGCTTCCGCTTGGCGAGGAACGCCTCGACGCCGTGCCGGAAGTCGGCGCTGCCGAACACCCGCTCCACGATGTCGTCGCCCTCCGGCAGCACCGCGGTACGCAGCCGGTGCACGGCCTCCTTCGCGGCCCACATGGTGAGCGGCGCGTGCTGCAGCAGCCGGTCGACGACCGACGTCACGCACGTGTCCAGCTCGCCGTCCGCACACACCTCGGCGACGAACCCGGCGGCGCGCGCCTCCTCGGCGGTGTACATGCGCGCGCGCAGCAGCATGTCGAGCATCCTGGCCGGGCCGAGGTGGTGGACCAGGAGCGAGTAGGTGTTCATCGACAGGCAGTTGCCGACGGTGCGGGCGATGGGGACGCCGAAGCGCGCGTCCGGCGTCGCGACGCGCAGGTCGCACGCCGCGGCGAGCGCGAGACCGGCGCCGAGGCAGTAACCCGAGACCGCCGCGATCGTGGGCACGTGAACGCCTTCCAGCCGCCCGACGACGCGGGTGATCCGGGCCTCGTACGCCACGCCGTCCGCGCCGCTGGTGAACTCGGTGAAGTGCGAGATGTCCGTGCCCGCGACGAACGCCTCGTCGCCCGCGCCGCGCAGCACCAGCGCGCGGATGCCGTCGTTTCCGTCCGCCTGCTCGCACGCCTCGGTGAGCCCGTCGTACATGGCCCAGGTCATGGCGTTGCGCTGCGCGGGACGGTTGAACGTCACCCGCAGCACCGCTCCGTCGCGCTCGACAACCAGCTGGTCAGTCACGTGTCTCCCTTTCGTCGCCCCCGGGTACGGTCACGACGCCGCACTCCACCAGCTCGGCGACCTCCTCCTCGGTGAGGCCGCACTCGGTGAGCACCGCGACCGAGTCCGCCCCCAGCGGCGGCCCGGCGCTGCGGCGTACCGGCGGCGTACGGGACATCCGCATCGGCGACCCGAGCTGACGGACCGTGCCGAGGTCCGGGTGTGGCGCGTCCCAGAAGAAGTCCCGCTCGCCGAGGTGCGCGTCGGTGAGCACCTCGTCGGTGTTCGCGATCGGCGCGCACGGGACGCCGGCTGCCTCGAGCCGGGCGACGAGCTCGTCCGTCGTCAGCCCCGTCGTCACCCGCTCGATCGACGGGATGAGCGTGTCGCGGCTGGCCTGGCGGTCGAACGCGTTGGCGTACCGCGGGTCGTCGTGCAGGTCGCCGAGGTCGAGCGCGGCGCAGAACGCGTCCCACGTCCTCGGCGTGACCGCGCCGAGGGTCGCCCAGCCGTCCTTGGTGCGCACGGCCTGGTACGGCGCCGTCGACTGGTGGGCGGAGCCGAGCCGGCCGCCCGGCTCGCCGGTGGCGAAGTAGCGCCCGGCCTCCCAGATCGTCAGCGAGACGCCGGCCTCGTACAGCGACACGTCGACGTGCTGGCCCTCGCCGGTGTGTTCCCGCGCACGCAACGCGGCGACGGCGGCGAGCGCGCCGTACAGGGCGCAGACCAGGTCGCACACCGGCACGCCGACCTTGACCGGCCCGCCGTCCGGCTCACCGGTGATGCTCATCAGCCCGGAGCGGGCCTGCGCCATGATGTCGAGGCCGGGCAGCTCGGCGAGCGCGCCGTCCTGTCCCCAGCCGGACGCCGACACGTACACCAGCCGTGGGTTCAGCTCGTGCACCGCGGGGTACCCGAAGCCGAGCCGGTCGAGCGTGCCCGGCCTGAGGTTCTGCACGAGCACGTCGGCGGTCCGCAGCAGCCGGCGGAACGCGTCCTTGCCGGCGTCCGCCTTGAGGTCGAGCGCGAGCGACCGCTTGTTCCGGTTCAACCGCGCGAACGGCGAGCTGTGGCCGTCGAGGAACGGGCCGGTCGCGCGTACCGTGTCGCTGCCCCCGGGTGCTTCGACCTTGACCACGTCGGCGCCGAGGTCGGCGAGCTGCATCGCCGCGAACGGTGCGGCCATGAACGTGCCCACCTCGACGACGCGTACGCCGTCGAGCGGTGCGGCGGCGGTCTCCATCGGCCCTCCCGAGGTCCGCGACCATTGTCCCCGACGCTAGGCGAGGGTCTGGATCCACTCGTCGGTCGTGGTCACGAGTGCCTGGCGCGGGAACACCTTCTCGGTGAGCACGCGGTGCACCTCGGGGTCGCGGTCCGCGCAGGCGTCGGCGAGCACGGTGAGCCGGTAGTCGAGGTCGGCCGCCTGGCGCAGCGTCGACAGCACGACGCCGCTGGTCGCGATGCCCGCGAGCACGAGGCTGTCGATCCGCCGCGCGCGGAGCAGCACCTCGAGGTCGCTGCCGCTGAACGCGCTGACCCGGCGCTTCGTCACGACCGGCTCGTCGGGCCGGGGTTCCACCGCGCCGTGCACCTGCGTGGCGGGATGGTCCTGCGTCATCGCCTCGCCGCCGCCGTTGGCGAGCGCGGCGAACGTGGCGTTCTGCTCGCCGACCTCGGGAAAGCCGGGACGGAACGCGACCCGGACGAACATGACCGCGACGTCGTCGGCCCGGGCCGCCTCGACGGCGCGTCCGGTGGCGTCGAGTACGGCCCGGTCGCCGAGGCGTTCGACGACGCCGTGTTGGACGTCCATGACGAGCAGCGCGGTGCGGGCGTCGGGCATGTCTCCTCCGATGGTGTGGTGGTCCTCAGGGATATCGTCAGCCTAGGCTGATGAAGCGGCGTGGACACAATCTTGATTGATTCAAGAAACTGCGGCAGACTGCGACGTGTGCCGACGACTTCGGACTTCGAGCGCATGCTGCGGGAGGTCGACCTGCGGGTGACACGGCCGCGGCTGGCGGTGCTGTCCGCGGTGTACGGCAACCCGCACGCCGACACCGACACGATCATCGGCTTCGTGCGGGGCAACCTCGGTGACGTGTCCCACCAGGCCGTCTACGACGTGCTGCGCGCGGAGACCACGGCCGGTCTGCTCCGGCGCATCCAGCCGCCGGGCTCCGTCGCGCGGTACGAGGCGAGGGTCGGCGACAACCACCACCACCTCGTGTGCCGGTCGTGCGGCACCATCGTCGACGTCGACTGCGCCGTCGGCGCGACGCCCTGCCTGACGCCGTCGGACGACCACGGCTTCGCCGTCGACGAGGCCGAGGTCGTCTACCGGGGTCTGTGCCCCGACTGTTCGCCGCAACCAGTTCCTGAGCCCTAACTCGGAGGAATCGCGTGTCTGAAAGCCATGACGCCGCCATCGGCGATGTCAACGAGGAGAGCGCGGGCGGGTGCCCGGTCTCGGCCGGTCGCTTGAACCACCCGACCGAAGGTGCGAGCAACCGTGACTGGTGGCCGAACCAGCTCAACCTGCAGGTGCTGCGGAAGCATCATCCGGCGTCCGATCCCATGGGCGACGACTTCGACTACGCCAAGGAGTTCCAGACCCTGGACCTCGACGCGCTGACCAAGGACGTCGACGAGCTGTTGACGACGTCGCAGGACTGGTGGCCCGCCGACTTCGGCAACTACGGCGGCCTGATGATCCGGATGGCATGGCACAGCGCCGGTACGTACCGCATCGAGGACGGCCGCGGTGGCGCAGGCGCCGGCATGCAGCGCTTCGCGCCGCTCAACAGCTGGCCCGACAACGTCCTGCTCGACCGGGCGCGCCGACTGGTCTGGCCGATCAAGCAGAAGTACGGGCGCAAGATCTCGTGGGCCGACCTCATGGTCTTCACGGGCAACCGTGCCCTGGAGATCATGGGTTTCAAGACGTTCGGCTTCGCCGGCGGCCGGGTGGACCGCTGGGAACCCGAGGAGGACGTCTACTGGGGTCCCGAGCGCACCTGGCTCGGCGACGAGCGCTACCGGGGTGAGCGCGAGCTCGAGAAGCCGTTCGCCGCCGTGCAGATGGGCCTCATCTACGTCAACCCGGAGGGCCCGAACGGCACGCCCGACCCGCTCGCCGCGGCCACCGACATCCGCGAGACGTTCCGCCGCATGGCGATGAACGACGAGGAGACCGTCGCGCTCATCGCCGGCGGGCACACGTTCGGCAAGACCCACGGTGCCGCCGACCCCGACAAGTACGTCGGCGTCGAGCCCGAGGCCGCGCCCCTCGAGGAGCAGGGGATGGGCTGGAAGGGCAGCTACGGCAGCGGCAAGGGCCGGGACGCGATCGGCAGCGGCCTCGAGGTCACCTGGACCCCCACGCCGACGAAGTGGGACAACAGCTTCTTCGAGACCCTGTTCGGCTACGAGTGGGAGCTGACCAAGAGCCCCGCGGGCGCGTACCAGTGGCAGGCGAAGGACGGCGCGGGCGCCAACACCGTGCCCGACCCGGAGGACGGTTCGCTCTCGCGGCCGCCGACGATGCTGACGACCGACCTGTCGCTTCGGATGGACCCGGTCTACGAGCCGATCTCGCGGCGCTTCTACGAGCACCCGGACGAGTTCGCGGACGCGTTCGCGCGGGCCTGGTTCAAGCTGACGCACCGCGACCTGGGGCCGATCCAGCGCTACCTCGGGCCGCTCGTCCCGCACGAGACGCTGATCTGGCAGGACCCCGTCCCCGCCCTCGACCACGAGCTCGTCGACGCCGACGACGTCGCCGCGCTCAAGCGCCGGGTGCTGGAGTCCGGGCTCACGGTCCCGCAGCTCGTGTCGACCGCATGGGCGTCGGCGTCGACGTTCCGCGGCAGCGACAAGCGCGGCGGCGCCAACGGTGCCCGCATCCGCCTGCAGCCGCAGGCGGGCTGGGAGGTCAACGAACCGGACGCGCTCGCGGCGGTGCTGCGGACGCTGGAGGCGGTCCGGGCCGAGTTCAACGGCTCCCAGTCCGGCGGTAAGCGGATCTCGCTGGCCGACCTCGTCGTGCTCGCGGGCTGCGCGGCCGTCGAGCAGGCCGCGAGGAACGCCGGCCACGACGTCCAGGTGCCGTTCACGCCGGGCCGGACGGACGCGTCGCAGGAGCAGACCGACGTCGAGTCGTTCGCGCCGCTCGAGCCCACGGCGGACGGGTTCCGCAACTACCTCGGGAAGGCGCACCCGCTGCCGGCCGAGTACCTCCTGGTCGACCGCGCGAACCTGCTGACGCTGAGCGCGCCGGAGATGACGGTCCTCGTCGGCGGCCTGCGCGTCCTTGGCGCGAACCACAAGCAGTCCCCGCTCGGCGTCTTCACCTCGGCGCCCGGGTCGCTCACGAACGACTTCTTCGTGAACCTGCTCGACATGGGGACGGAGTGGGAGCCGGCGTCCGAGGACGCGGAGACCTTCGAGGGCCGCGACCGCGCGACCGGCGCGGTCAGGTGGACGGCCAGCCGCGCCGACCTCGTGTTCGGCTCGAACTCCGAGCTGCGCGCGCTCGCCGAGGTCTA
>JAFMQP010000145.1 GCA_017354575.1 Acidothermales bacterium
GAGCGCCTGTCCTGCCGCGGCATCGTCCGTTACGGGATCGGCACCGACGCCATCGACCTCGCGGCGGCGCGGCGCGCCGGGATCTGGGTGGCCCGTGTCTCCGACTACGGCACCGAGGCGGTGGCCACACACGCCCTCACGCTCGCGCTCGGGGGTGTGCGGCGGCTGCGTGAGGCGGACGCACGGATGAGGTCGGGCGACTGGGGGTTCGGCGGGCTGCGTCCGCTGCACCTCCCGTCCGTCATGACCGCAGGCGTCGTCGGCTTCGGCCGCATCGGCCGGTACGCCGCCTCCCTGCTGGCCGCCGTCGGCTTCCGGGTGCTGACCCACGACCCGTACGTGCCGGCCGAAACCGAGGCCGCGCTGGTCGACCTCGACGAGCTGCTGGCCGCGAGCGACGTCGTCACGCTGCACGTCCCCGCGCTGCCCGGCGACCGGCCGCTGCTCGACGCGCGTGCGTTGGGACGGATGAAGGCGGGTTCGGTGCTGGTGAACACCGCGCGCGGCTCGCTGGTCGACCTCGGCGCGCTGGTGGCCGGCATGCGCGAGTACCGCCCCGGGATCGCCGCGTTGGACGTGTTCAGCCCCGAGCCGCCCGACCTGTCCGGCGTCGCGGACGTCGCCGACCGCCTCATCCTCACCCCGCACATGGCCTGGTACACGGAGGAGACGGAGAAGGACATGCGTACCAAGGCCTCGCACGAGGCGGCGCGGCTGCTGCGCGGCGAGCATCCGCTCGACGTCGTGGTGGCCCCGCCCACGCCCGAGGAAGCCGGTCGCCCGTGACCGCGGCGCTCTCCGACCTGACCGGCCCGGACGTGGCGGCGGCGCTCACGCGCAACCCGATCGTCGTACTGCCGTTCGGCAGCATCGAGCAGCACGGGCCGCATCTGCCCTGCGGCACCGACACGATGGCCGCCGACCTGGTCGCCCGGGAGGTGGCCGCACGGCTCGACGCGCTCCTCGTGCCGTTCGGCCCGTACGGCGTCACCCCCATCCACGCCGGCCACCCCGGCACCATCTCGCTGTCCCGCAGGACCTTCGAGGCCCTCGCCCACGACGTCTGCCACGAGGTGATCCGGATGGGCGCGCGGGCGCTGGTCCTCGTCAACTGGCACGAGGGGAACACCGCCTCGCTCGCAGCCGTCGCCACCGACCTGCAGGACCGGCTCGGCGCGACGTTCGTGGTCGCGCAGGCGTGTTACGTCGCGCGGCGGCTGTACGCCGAGGACGGCGGCGAGCTCACCCACGGCGGCGGGATCGAGACCCTGGCGGTCATGGCGTACGACCCGGCACTGCTGCGGCTGGACCGTGCCGGTCAACCGTCCCGTCCCGCCGGCGCGGCGGAGCTGGACGACATGCGCCGCTCCGACGAGGTGTACGGGTTCGTCACCGACGTCACGGAGCTGGCGGAGGACGGCTGGTACGGCGACCCCGGCTGGGCCACGCCATCCCGGGCCGACGGGTTCGCCGCGAAGGTGGCGGCGGAGGTCGTCCGGCAGGTCGAGCGAGTGCTGAAGGGTGGACGGGCATGAACGAGCGGGTACGGCTCGCACCGGTCGGGCTCGGCCGCTGGGCCCGGGTGCTGTCCCGCGCCGCCGGGCGCGGCGACGTCATCGAGCTGGTGAGCTGCTACAGCCGTGACGAGACGCGGCGGCGTGCGTTCCAGGACGAGTTCGGCATCGCCAGGTCCGCGCCGAGCTACCAGGAGCTGCTGCGCGACGACTCGGTCGAGGGCGTCGTGATCACCACCCCCAACGACACCCATCTCCCGGTGATCGCAGAGGCGTTGGCGGCCGGCAAGGGCGTCTACACCGACAAGCCGATCGCGCACACGGTCGAGGATGCGGTGGCGATCGCGAAGGCAGCAGGGGAGAGCGGCCGGGCGTTCGCGGTGGGACACGCGGCGCGGCGGCTCGCCGGCTCCCGCGAGATGAAGCGGTGGATCGACGACGGTCGCCTCGGGGCCGTGTCGCTGGCCGAGGCCAACTTCTCCAACGAGCGGGGCCTGGAGCTGACGCCGCAGACCTGGCGCTGGCACGCCGACCGCAGCCCCGGCGGCTCGTTCATCCAGCTGGGCGTCCACCACGCCGACAACCTGCAGTACCTGCTCGGCCCGGTCCGGTCCGTCACGGCGCACGCGCGCAGGCTGCACACCGAGGCGGAGGTCCCGGACGCGGTGATGAGCATCGTCGAGTTCGAATCGGGGGCGCTCGGCTACATCGGGGCGGGCTGGGCCTCCCCCGGCGTCTACACCGTCAACCTGCAGGGCACCGAGGCCAACCTGCGCTACGACCTCGACTTCACGCACTGGGACGAGGCGCAGCACGCCGACGACTACAGCACGCTGCACTCCCAGGGATCAGGCGAGCCGGAACGCTCGGTGGTCGAGCTGCCGAGGACCGACATGTTCCGCGAGCAACTCGAGGAGTTCGCGCTGGCGATCCGCGGCGACGCCACGATCGAGGTCGGCGCGGCGGAGGGCGTCCGCGCGCTCGCGGTCGTCCATGCCGCGCTCACGTCCTCGCAGCGGAACGGGGCGGCGGTCCCCGTCGCCGAGGTCGTCGAGGCGGCGGGAGGAGCGGCCGTCGCCGAGGTCCGGGCATGATCGTCCGGCGGAGCGGCGACGCGAGCTTCCGCGAGCTGCCCGGGCGTCTGTCGGCCGACCCGTTCGCCGGCGTCGCCGGCGCGGACGCCAGCGTGCGGCTCGTCCGCCTCGTCCCCGGGTCGGACCGCCGACCGCACCGGCATCCGCGCAGCACGGAGGTCGTCTACGTCGCGGAGGGTTCCGGCCGGGCCTGGCAGGACGGGGAGGAACGGCCGGTCTCGGCCGGCGACGTGGTGCTCGTCCCTCGCGGCGTCCCGCACATGACCGTCCCGGACGGCGCGATGCTGCTCGTGTGTTTCTTCCCCGACCCGGATCTCGCGACCAACCTGGAGGAGCTGTAGCCGCGCTAGCCGCGCACGCCCGCGAAGAGGCGGTCGAGGTTGCCGCGCAGGATGAGCTGCCTGCCCGCCTCGTCGAGACCAGGGACGGCCTCCACGGTGGCGACGGGGTCGGGGTCGCCCATCTCGAACGGGTAGTCGCTGCCGAGCACGACGTGCTCGACGCCGACCAGGTCGACGAGGACGCGCAGCACCTCCGGCGCGTGCACGACGGTGTCGAAGTAGAGCCGCCGCAGCCACTTGCTCGGCGGCAAGGTCAGCTGCCCTGCGGTAAGCCGCGGCACGGCGTGGTAACCGCGGTCGAGCCGTCCCCACTGGTACGGCAGGAAGCCGCCGCCGTGGACGACGCAGATACGCAGGTCGGGGAAGCGTTCGAGCACCCCGCCGAAGACGAGGTGCGCGATCGCCAGCGTCGACTCGGCCGGGTTGCCGACGAGGTTGCCGAGGAAGTACCGCTTCATCGACCGCCCGGCGAGCGAGCGGTACGGATGCACGAGGACGATGCAACCGAGGTCGTGGGCCGCCACCCAGAACGGGTCGAGCCCGGGGTCGTCCAACTCGGTGCCGTCCACGGTCGTCGCGATCTCGACGCCGACCATCCCGAGCCGCCCGACGGCGTGCCGCAGTTCCTCCGCGGCCCGCTCGGGCGACTGCAGCGGGACCGTGCACACCGCCAGGAACCTGTCGGGGTGCAGCGCGGCGGTGGCCGCCAGGTGCTCGTTGAACATCCGGGCGTACCGCGCGCCGGCGTCCGCGGGCAAGGCGTACGCGGTGAGGTCGATCCAGCTCGACAGGACCTGCGTCCGTATCCGGGCCTGGTCCATCGCCGCGATGCGCGCGTCCACGTCGATCAGGTCGGACCGCAGTGCGGGGGTGTCGACCCGGCCCGCGATGCGCGCCGCGCGGGTGCCGTCCCGGCTGGTGATCTCGATGCCGTAGCTCCCGCTGTCGCGCTCGAGTGTCTCGATCAGGCCCACGGGAACGCAGTGGGCGTGGACGTCGAGGGTCACGCCACGGTCCCCAGGTCGACGGGGCCGGCACGGCGGACGCGCGCAATCGATTGCAGCACAATCGGATCGTAGTCCACGTCGCAGCCTGTCACAAGCCTTCCCGAACTTGACACTGCGAAGGCGACTGGACTAGCGTGCTAGCAATCGATTGCATCGACTGTGCGGCGAGGAGACCGGTTCGATGACCGAGGGGAAGCTGCCGCCGCTCCGGGTCGGCTGGATCGGTACCGGGCGGATGGGTGCCCCGATGGCCCGGCGCCTGGCCAGGGCCGGCGCGGACCTGGCTGTCTGGAATCGCACCAGGGCAAAGGCCGAGCCGCTCGAGGCCGACGGTGCGCGCGTCGTCGACCGCATCACCGACCTCGCCGACCGCGACGTCGTCTTCACCATGGTCGCCGCGTCCGCCGACCTCGAACAGGTGCTCACCGGCGACGGCGGCCTGCTCACCGCGCCGGACGCCGCGCCGTCCGTGCTCGTCGACTCCTCCACCGTCTCGACGGAGACCGCGGCGGCGATGCGTGCCGCGGCCCGCGAGCGCGGCACGGACTTCCTCGCGGCACCCGTGAGCGGCAACGGCAAGGTGGTGGCGACGGGCAACCTGAGCCTCGTGGCGTCCGGGCCCGAGGCCGCGTTCCAGCGGGTCGAGCCCTTCCTCACCACCATCGCCCGCTCGGCTACCTACGTCGGCGAGGGCGAGCTCGCCCACCTGGTGAAGATCTGCCACAACCTGATGCTCGGCGTCGTCACCGAGTCGCTTGCCGAGATCACGGTGCTCGCCGAGCGCGGCGGCGTCTCGCGGACGGCGTTCCTGTCCTTCCTGAACGACAGCGTCATGGGATCGATGTTCACCCGCTACAAGACGCCCGCGTTCGTCAAGCTCGACTACACGCCGACGTTCACGCCGGTGTTGCTGCGCAAGGACTTCGACCTCGGCCTCGCCGCCGCACACGAGTACGGCGTACCCATGCCGCTTGCCGCGCTGACCCAGCAGCTCGTACAGGGCGCGATCAGCTCCGGCCACGCGGACGAGGACTTCGCGTCGCTGCTGGCGATGGAGGCCGGCGCGGCAGGGCTGGATCTCAAGCCCGAACCAGGAGAGGTGGACGACGGCCTCGGGCCGACGACCTAGGAGGGTGCGATGGCAGCCAACCCGGCGCTCGTCCCGTCACCCGGACGGATGGGCGTGGACTTCGAGGAACGCGTCGACTTCGGGCGGCTCCGCGAGTACCGCCTGAGGCGGGCGCGCGCCGCGCTGGACGCCGCCGAGCTCGGCGCGCTGCTCGTCTTCGACAACAACAACATCCGGTACCTCACCGCCACGATGATCGGCGAGTGGGTACGGGACAAGATGTGCCGGTACGCGCTGCTCGCCCGCGACGCGGATCCGGTGCTGTGGGACTTCGGTTCGGCGGCGAAGCACCACCAGCTCCACGCCCCGTGGCTGCGGCAGGAGAGCTCCCGCGCCGGCATGCTCGGGATGCGCGGCTCGGTGGCACCCGACGCCGGGCTGTTCGACCGGGCCGCCCGTGAGGTCAAGGGCCTGCTCGAGGACGCAGGCGTTGCGCACCTCCCCGTCGGCGTCGACATCGCCGAGCCGCCGATGCTGTTCGCGTTGCAGCAGCAGGGGATCGACGTGCGGGACGGGCAGCAGGTGATGCTCGACGCACGCATGGTCAAGTCGCCGGACGAGATCGCGCTGCTGTCGACGGCGGCGTCGATGGTCGACGGTGTCTACCAGGACATCGTCGACGCGCTGAAGCCCGGCATCCGCGAGAACGAGGTCGTCGCGCTCGCGAACAAACGCCTCTACGAGATGGGCTCGGACGACGTCGAGGCGATCAACGCGGTGTCAGGCGAGCGCTGCAGCCCGCACCCGCACAACTTCACCGACCGCATGGTGCGTCCCGGCGACCAGGTGTACTTCGACATCATCCAGTCGTTCAACGGCTACCGCACCTGCTACTACCGCACGTTCGCCGTCGGCCGGTGCACGCCGTCGCAGCGCGACGCGTACACGAAGGCGCGGGAGTGGATCGACGCCGCCATCGCGATGGTGAAGCCCGGCGTGGGCACCGACGAGATCGCCCGGCTCTGGCCGCGCGCGCAGGACTTCGGCTTCGCCGACGAGATGGCGGCGTTCGGCCTGCAGTTCGGGCACGGTCTCGGGCTGGCGCTGCACGAGCGCCCGATCATCAGCAGGCTCAACTCGTTCGAGCACCCGGTGGAGCTGGTCGAGGGCATGGTCTTCGCGCTGGAGACGTACTGCCCGGCGACCGACGGGTTCTCCGCCGCGCGCATCGAGGAGGAGATCGTCGTCACCGCGGACGGCCCGCGCGTCATCACCTTGTTCCCTTCCGAGGAGCTGTTCGTTGCCAACCCCTACTGATCTCGGCCTGCCGGAGACACCCGCGTTCGCGAGCCGCGTCGACGACGAGCTCGCCCTGCGCCTCTACCGGTCGATGCTGCGCATGCGGCGGCTGGAGAAGCGCGCGTACGACCTGTTCCTGCAGAACCTCGTGAAGGGCACGAGCCACCTCGCGCTCGGCCAGGAGGCGATCGCGGCGGCGTTCGGCGAGGCGATGCGCGCCGACGACTGGACGTTCGCGACGTACCGGGGGCACGCGCACACGCTCGCGCGCAGCGTCCCGATGGAGCCGGTGATGGCCGAGCTGCTCGGCCGGTCGACGGGGCTGCTGTCCGGCAAGGGCGGCTCGATGCACCTGACCAGCGTCGAGCACCACATGATGGGCTCGTACGCCATCGTCGGCGCGCACCTCACCGTCGCCAACGGCGCGGCATGGTCGGCGCAGCTGCGCGGCACGGACCAGGTGGCGGTGTGCTTCTTCGGCGACGGCACCACGAACATCGGCGCGTTCCACGAGGCGCTGAACCTCGCTGCGACGTGGCGGCTGCCGGTGGTGTTCGTCTGCGAGAACAACTTCTGGATGGAGTACACGCCGATCGACACCGTCACCGCCGTACCGCGTCCCGCGGCCGACCGGTCGGCGGCGTACGGGCTGGAACCGGTGTTCGTGGACGGCAACGACGTGCTCGCGATGTACGACGCCGCGTCCGCCGCCCTCGCGCGGGCACGCTCGGGCGACGGGCCGACGCTGGTCGAGGCGGCGACGTACCGGCACGGCGGGCACTCCCGCGCGGATCCCGGCAAGTACCGCGCCGAGGACGAGATACGAGCCTGGCTGGCCCGCGACCCGATCGACACCTACCGGGGCCACCTCGTCGCGACCGGCGTGGACGAGGCACGGCTGAAGGAGATCGACGACGACGTCGCCCGTGAGCTGGACGAGGCGACGGAGGCGGCGAAGGCCGCACCACCACCGGACGTCGACCTCGTGGAACGCGACGTGTGGGCTGACGGGGGTGCGTCGTGGCGCAACTAACTTATAGGGAGGCCGTGGCGCGGGGGATCGCGCAGGAGCTCGAGCACGACGACCGGGTCGTGTTCCTCGGCGAGGACGTGGCGTCCGCCGGCGGCGTGTTCAAGTCGACGGTCGGCCTGCTCGACAGGTTCGGGCCGCGCCGTGTGCGCGACACGCCGATCTCCGAGCAGGCGATCCTGGGCGCCGCCATGGGCGCCGCGATGACCGGGCTGCGGCCGATCGCGGAGATCATGTTCTCCGACTTCCTCGCCGTCTGCTGGGACATCGTCGCGAACGAGATCGCCAAGACCCGTTACATGACCGGCGGGCAGGTGAGCTTGCCGCTCGTGATCCGCACCGCCAACGGCGGCGGGCTGCGGTTCGGCGCACAGCACTCGCAGGCCGTGGAGAACTGGGCGATGGCGGTACCCGGCCTCAAGGTCGTGGCGCCGGCGACTCCGCGCGACGTCGTCGGCCTGTTCGCCGCGGCCGTGCGCGACCCCGACCCGGTCATCTTCTTCGAGGCGAAGGGCCTGTACCCGGGCAAGGGCGAGGTGCCGGACGGCGAGATCGTCGACGAGCTGGGCACGGCGCGCGTGCTGCGTAACGGCCGTGACTGCACGATCGTCGCGCTCGCGGCGATGGTGCCGCGTGCGCTGGAGGCGGCGGAGACGCTTGCCGGGCTCGGCATCGACGCCACCGTGGTCGACGTCCGGTCGCTCGTGCCGCTCGACACGAGGACGATCCTGGAGAGCGTCGCGGCCACCGGGCGGCTTTTCACCGTCGAGGAGAACCCACGGCTGGTCGGCTGGGGCGCCGAGGTCGTCTCGATCGTCGCGGAGGAGGCGTGGTCGGAGCTCTCCGGCCCGGCCGTGCGGATCACGACGCCACACGTGCCGCTGCCGTCCGCCGACGCACTCGAGGACCACGCGCGGCCGTCCGCGGCCCGCATCGTCGAGACCGTACGCAAGACGCTCGGCTGACGACGGCGATGACCGCGTCCGGGCTGCGCATCGTCGGGCACAGCGACCTCGGCGGCCGCGGCGACGGGATGCAGGTCCTCCGACACGGCGACGCGCTGTACGTCGGGCACACCGGTACGAGCGGCGCGGGCACGTCCGTCCTCGACGTGACCGAGCCGTCCCGCCCCCGTCTGGTGCGGCAGTGGCCTGCGCCTGCGGGCACGCACACCCACAAGGTGCAGGTGGCCGGAGGGCTGCTGCTGACCAACGAGGAACAGTTCCCGTACGGCGGCGAGCCGGACGACGGCGCGCACCGCGGGGTCGTCGTGTACAGCCTCGACGACCCGTTCGACCCGCAGCCGGTCGGACGCTGGCAGGGCGGGGGCCGCGGCGCCCACCGGAGCGTCTACACCGGCGGCCGGTT
>JAFMQP010000382.1 GCA_017354575.1 Acidothermales bacterium
GGTTGGTGTTGACCACGTCGAGGGCGGCCTGGTAGCTGGGGACGCGGACGACGGACAGGACCGGCCCGAAGATCTCGTCGGTGTAGACGCTCATGTCCGGGGTCACCTTGTCGAACAGGGACGGGCCGAGCCAGAAGCCGTCCGCGTCGCCGTCCGGTTCGACGCCGCGGCCGTCGACGACGAGTTCCGCGCCGGCCTCGACGCCCGCGTCGAGGTAGCCGGCGACCTTGTCACGGTGCGGGCCGGTGACCAGCGGGCCCATGTCGGCGCCGCGCCGGCCGTCGCCGGTACGAAGCCCGGTCATCCGCTCGGCGACCTTGCCGACCAGCTCGTCCGCGATAGGCTCGACCGCGACGAGCGCGGAGATCGCCATGCACCGCTCACCCGCCGAGCCGAACCCGGCGTTGACGGCCGCGTCCGCGGCGAGGTCGAGGTCGGCGTCCGGGAGCACGACCATGTGGTTCTTCGCCCCACCGAGCGCCTGCACCCGCTTCCCGTGCCTGGTGCCCGTCTCGTACACGTACCGGGCGATCGGCGTGGACCCGACGAACGAGATCGACCGGACGTCCGGGTGCTCGAGCATCCGGTCGACGGCCGGCTTGTCGCCGTGGACGACGTTGAACACGCCGTCCGGCAGGCCGGCGTCCGCCCACATCCGGGCCAGCAGAACCGACGCGGACGGATCCTTCTCGCTCGGCTTGAGCACGACCGTGTTGCCCGCGGCGATCGCGACCGGGAAGAACCACATCGGCACCATCGCGGGGAAGTTGAACGGCGAGATGACCCCCGCCACCCCCAGCGGCTGGCGGATCGAGTACACGTCGACGTTGGTCGAGACACCCTCGGAGAACCCGCCCTTGAGCAGGTGCGGGATGCCGCAGGCGAACTCCACCACCTCCAGGCCGCGGGTCACCTCCCCGGCCGCGTCCGCGAGCACCTTGCCGTGCTCGGCGGTGATCGCGGCGGCCAGCTCGTCCTTGCGCGCGTTGACGATCTCGCGGAACGCGAACAGCACCTGGGTGCGCCTGGTCAGCGACGCCTCCCGCCAGCCCGCGAACGCGTCCTTCGCGGCCGCGACGGCGGCGTCGACCTCCGCCGCGCCGGCGAAGTCGACGTGTGCCGAGACCCGCCCGGTCGCGGGATCGTAGACCTCACCGTGCCGGTCGGCCTCACCGTCCCATGCCTTGCCGCCGATCCAGTGCCTGATACGCGTCGTCTCAGCCATGCGCCCAAGTCTCCCCCGGCGCATGCGCCCCGCACAACGCGAGCCGCGTCACCCTTACCGGGGCAGGGCCCCTTCCCGCGCCGGGACGGGGATCGCGTGGATCTCGTCGACGACGGACGCGAGAGCGTCCAGGCCGGGCTCGTCCCACGGCCCTCCCGTGCCCAGCAGGACGTGGTCGATGCCGATCGCCGCAAGCTCACGGAGATGGTCGACCAGCGCGCCGACGTCCGCCGGGTCGTAGAACGTCGCCGTCGTCTTCTCGATCTCGTCGTAGTCGCGCCCCACGTCCGCGCAGTGGCGGCGCAGCACGTCGAGCTTGTGTGCCAGGTCGTCCCTGAAGCCGGTGCCCGGCAGGTCGAACAGATTGCACATGTCGGCATACTGGGCGACCAGCCGCAGCGTCCTGCGCTCACCGCTGCCGCCGACCATGATCGGCGGGTGCGGACGCTGCAGCGCTTTCGGTGAGTTGAGCGGACGGGCGAGCTGGTAATGCCTGCCCTCGTAAGGGCTCTCGTCGTCACTCCACATCCGGTGCGCGATCTGCAGCACCTCCTCGAGTCGCTCGAACCGCTCCGCCAGCGGCGGCATCGGGATACCGAGACCGTACGTCTCCACGTCGCGCGGTGCGAGGCCGTCGGGCAACCGGTCGAACGGGGCACCCGCGCCCACGCCGAAGATCGTCCGCCCTCCGCTCAGCACGTCCACCGTGGTGGCGGTCTTCACCAGCACGCCGGGGTGTCGGTACGCGACCGACGTGACGCAGACGCCCAGCCTGATCCGCCGGGTGAGAGCGGCGAGGTACGCCAGCGTCGTGTACGCCTCCGGCATCGGCGACTCGGGCGGCCGGCCGGAGATGCGGATCTGGAAGAAGTGGTCCATCGTCCAGAGGCTGTCGAAGCCCGCCTCGTCCGCCCGTCGCGCGATCCGGGCGACCGTGGCGCCCATCTCCGCGACCGGTTGGTTCCAGGAGAAGTCCGTGACCGAGATACCTACGCGCATGCGCACCTCCAAGGCTTTTGTTAGCCGGACAACAATATCATGAGCCGGCTAACATATGTCCTGCGCGTAAGCTCACCCTCGTGGGCGACGGGCCGAAGGACGACTTCCAGGCCGTGTTCTGGGAGACCAAGCGCGTCATGGCGCGCGCGTCCACGGCGGCGTTCTCACAGCACGGCGTCCACGAGGGCCAGCAGTACGTGCTGATGTGCCTGTGGGACGAGGACGGGCTCACTCCCGGCGAGGTGGCGAAGCGGCTCGGCCTCGCGACGCCCACCGTCACCCGCACGACGGCGCGGATGGCGGCGGCCGGTCTGCTGCGCCGCGAGCCGCATCCCGTCGACCGCCGGCTGGTCCGGCTGACGCTCACGGCGAAGGGCCGCGCCCTCGAGAAGAACATCGGCACGGAGATGCGGCGCCTCAACGACAGCGCGCTCGCGGGGATGCCCGCGGCCGAGCGGGCCGCGCTGATCCGGTCGCTCAAGAAGGTGCAGGGCAACCTCACTCGCGACGACGCCCGCTGACGGCGCGTCCGCCAGGGCGTGCGGGCGTCGACGCCGTGAACCCGCCGGGCCACGATGCGTCGGAACCGGCAAAGCGACGGCAAGATACCGAGGCCGGACGTACCTTGCAGCAAGCCGCCAGAGGGCGGATGGGGGTTGGGCGCGTGTCGCCCGGTGCTGGAGGAGCACATGCAGGCCACATATCGC
>JAFMQP010000016.1 GCA_017354575.1 Acidothermales bacterium
CCGCCGGCGTGTCCCGCGAGACCACCGACCGCGCGCTGGCCGACATGCGCGGCGCCGGCGCGGAGCTGGTGGGCACCCCGGTGGTCCGCACCTGACGCCGGTGCCCCTCCCCGCCGTCACCGTGACGTCATGGTGAGTAGGCGACCGAGAGCTCGGCGGCGGAGACGTAGCCGTTCGCGCCGGTGCCCGTCAGCCGGACGTAGCGTGCCGCCGTCGGATCCCAGTCGGCGTGCTTCACCTCGTCGGTGGTGGGCCAGTCGCCTGCTGCGACGTCGGTGAACGTACGGCCGTCCGCGCTCACCGCGATGTCGTAGTGCCCGACCACGCCGTTACGGTTGCCGTCCTGCCGCGGCAGGTACACCAATGCGCTCGTCGGGTACGACGAGCCGAGGTCGAGCGTGATCGACTGCGGCGGCGGCTGGTACGGGCTCCACGAGGTGTGCCACATGGTGGAGCAGTTGCCGTCGATCGCCTTGCCGGCCTCGTAACCGGGCTGCTGGCTGGTCGCCGTCGCGGACATGTCGCCCGACGGCACGAGGTGCGGATAGTCCGCCGGCGGCTGCGACGGCGGCGTGCCCGCGCCGAGCGACGGCAGCGGCGTCGTCGACACGCCGAGCTCCGCGACCGTCGCCGAGGCCGGGCAGCCGTGCACGTCGAGCGCGACCAGCCGGACGTACCGCGCCCGCACCGGGTTCTGCCAGGACGCGGTCTTGACCGCCTCGGTCGGGTCCCAGTAGCCCTCGGCCGCGGTCGCGTACGACTGCCCGTCGGCGCTCACGTCGACGCGGTACCGCGTGATCTGGCCCGAGGTCTGCGCGACAGACGGCGTGTACGTGACGCCGGCGACGTCCTGCGTCCGGCCGAGGTCGAGCGTGACCGCCTGCGGCAGCGGCTGCGGCGGCGCGTACTCGGACCGCCAGGTGGACCAGAGCCGGTCGTCGATCGTGTGCGACGCCGGGTACGCGTGGCCGAAGTCGTTCGCCGCGTGCTCGCTCGTGGCGGTGGCCGTCATCCCCTGGTGCGACAGCAGATGCGGCCACGGCGCGGTCGGCACCACGCTCACGTCGTCGAACTGGGCGGGCGCCCAGCCGCCGACGCGCAGGCCGATCTGCCCACTGGTGTGCGCGTCGTCGTGGACGCTCGCCAGCTCGGTGCCGTCGAGCAGCGCGGTGATCTGGTCGCCGCGGAACCGCAGCGCCAGGTGGTGCCAGGTGTCCTTCCCCGGCGCGGCCGTGCTGCCGGACGCGAGGGTGCGGTCGGCGCTCTGCGGGTCCTCGGAGAAAAGCGACCACTTCCCGTCGGACGCCAGCCGCAGGTGGTAGCCGGCGGCGTTGTGCTGCTGGCTGTCGACCCGGCCGAGCAGCTCGACGTCGTCGGCGCCGTTCAGCAGGACGTTCGCGCCCGCCTCGTAGTCGCCCCACCAGCGCGGGTCGCCGACCATGGTGGTGGCCGGCTGGACCACGCCGTGCCAGGGCAGCGGCTGCGTCGGCACGGTCTGCTCGTAGCACATGCCGCGGCGGCCCCCGGCGCACGGCTCGGCGGCGAACCCGCCGTGCACGTCGGAGAAGTAGCGGGCGATGTCACCCTGCCGGACCTGCTCGAAGTCCTGGCGGTACGGGACGGCGAGCTGCGTGCCGGGATCGGCGTCCGAGCGCGCCGTGCCCTTGTGCTGCCCGGTGGTGGTCGACACGGTGTAGACGTGGCCAGGCTCGACGTGCACGGTCACCGACCCGTCCACCGGACGGACGGCGCCGAGGTCCACGAAGTCGTCGGCGGTGCTCTTCGTGGCGACGTCGGTCGACCAGATGTGCACGGGCTGCTGCGCGTCCAGCCCGCCGGTGACGTCCAGCCGGAACGCCTCCGGCCGGGTCTCGTCCAGCGTCTCGATGACGGTGGTGTGGTCGCCGCCGTCCGGCGCCCGCAGGCTGACGTAGCTCGCGCCGTGCTCGCTGTACCCGCTCGCGCCGTCGAGGTAGCGCCAGCCGGGCCTGGTGAACTGCGTCGTCTGCGCGTCGACCCAGATCTCCGGGCCGATCTCGTACGCGCCGGACCACGGCCGCTGCGCCTCCAGCAGCCCGGTGCCGCCGATCGGGAAGTCGTCGTACCAGGCGTCGAGCAGCGCCCAGTTGAGGTTCCCCGTGATGCGCGCGTCGATGTAGTGGCGGTTCATCGCGCGGGCCAGCGGCGCCGCGCCGACGTCGAAGTCCTGCGTGCTGTTCTCGCTGTCCCACAACGGTTTGCCGAGACCGAGCGCGGTGTCGTCGCCGTGGCAGCGGCGTTGCTCGGTACGCCACTCGCAGACGTCGTGCTCGCCCAGGATGTCGACGGCGTCGGCGAACGTCTTGTCGCTTTGCATCGGATCCGCGACGTACCAGTAGTCGGGCGGGTTGTGGTCGTCGCTCGCCACGACCTTGACATCGGAGTAACCGTGGTCGTCGAGAGCGGCGGCCAGCTTGACGTAGAAGTCGCGGTCGTAGCCGCTCTCGTTGCCGCCGCCGAGGTAGTCGACGTCGAAGCCGTTGGCCTTCGCGCAGCGAAGCCAGCTCAGCAGGTACGGCACACGGTCCGCGGACCAGTAGCCGCCGCTGAACCAGCCGGGCGCTCCCCAGGCCAGGCCGTAGAAGCGGATGTTCGGGTTGCGGGCCTTGGCCTCCCGCATCAGCCACCACTCGTAGCCGCGGTGACAGTCGACGGAGTCGGGGGTGCGCATGTGGCTCGGCTCCGCGCCCTCGGTGGCGTCGACGTCGCCGCCGATCTCGACCTTCAGGATGTCGAGAGAGGCGCCGTACCCGGGACGGAACAGGTAGTCGAGGATCTGGCTGCGCTCGGGCTCGGGATAGTCGAGCAACAGCCGCGACGAGCCGCCCGCGCTGACGCCGCCGACGCCGTCGAACGTGCGCCCCTGGTCGCGCCCGTCGAGCGTGACGACCTGCGGCTCGGCGGCGGTGGCCTGCCGGTGCACCGCGTCGACGGCCAGGGCGAGCGTCGCGACGAGGGCAACAAGCGCGGCGAGCGCCACGATCCGGGACCGGTGGGACATGCGCGGTGCCTCCTCGTCGCCCGAGTGCCGTGACCCGTCGTCGACCAGCGTGGCGGGAACGGGACGCGTCGCACAGCAAAAAGCATTAAAAAGCACTTAACGTGGTCGGAGATCCGCAGGGGACGGCAGCGCGTGACGGCGGCGGCGGGTCGTCGGGGGCGGCCGGTACGGTGCCGGCATGCGGGTCGTCGTCATCGGTGCGGGAATCGTCGGGGCCAGCGCCGCCCGTCACCTCGCCGAGGCGGGGTCCGACGTCCACATGGTGGACACCGGCGGCGACGGGCAGGCCACCGCCGCCGGCGCCGGCATCGTGTTCCCGTACCAGCTCGGCGACCGTCCGAGCGGCTGGGAGCCGCTGGTGGCACCCGCGCTGGACCACTGGGCACAGGTTGTCGACCCGTTCGGTGCGGCAGCGGGCGTCGCCGCGGTCGGCATCGTCAACGTCGGCCCGGACGGGCCCGACCTCCGCGCCGTCATGACGTTCCTCGACGCCCTGCGCGAGCGGCGGGGCGGCGTGCCGCTGCCCGACACCGAGTGGCTCGACACCGGCGTGCCCGCGCGACGGTTCCCGCCGCTGCGGCGCGATCTCGCCGGCATCGCGTCCCCCGGCGTGCGCCGCGTCGACGGGCGCACGCTGCGGGACCACCTGCTCGCGCTCGCCGAGGCGAACGGGGCACGACGGGTGACCGGTGCCGCGACCCTGGCCGCCGGAGCCGACGGCGTCGTCGTGGCCGTGGACGGCGAGCGGCTTCCCGCCGACACTGTCGTCGCGGCCGCGGGCGCGTGGTCGGCACGGCTCTGCGAACCGGTGGGGCTCGCGCTGCCCGTCGTGCCGGTACGCGGCCAGGTCCTGCACGTCGACCTGCCGGACGGCGACACCTCCGGTTGGCCGATGATCCGCGCCGGTGAGAGGCACTACCTGCTCGCGTTCCCCGGCGGCCGGGTGGTGAGCGGCGCCACCCACGAGCCGGACGCCGGGTTCGAGCACCGCGCCACGGCGGGCGCCGTCCGGCACCTGCTAGCCGACGCGCTCGCGGTCGCTCCCGGGCTCGCCGACGCGACGTTCGCCGAGGTGCGGGTGGGGTTCCGGCCCGTGAGCACCGACGGGCTGCCGGTGCTCGGCCGGGTGTCCCGGCTGCCGAACCTCGTCGTCGCGACCGGTCTCGGCGCCAACGGCCTCACCTTCGGTCCGTCTGCCGGCGCCCTGGCCGCCGAGCTCGCTCTCGGCCGCGAGCCGGACGTCGACCTGGCGGCGTTCCGCCCCGATCGGACGCCTTGACCGGCGCCTGCCGGCTCATCCGGCGGTCATGGCTGGTTCACTCGCCCTCGCCGCCGTTGCCCGGCAGCGACTCCCAGATCTCCTTGCACTCCGGACACACGGGGAACCGGCTCGGGTCGCGGCTGGGCACCCAGACCTTGCCGCACAGCGCGACGAGCGGCGTACCCGTGACGGACGACTCCACGATCTTGTCCCTGCGGACGTAGTGGGCGAACCGTTCGTGGTCGCCGTCGCCGTGCGACAGTCGCTCGTCGACGTCGCCGTCGGGAAGGACGGTGGTCTGTCGCTGCGTCTCTACCGGTGACATGTGATCGAGTCTAACCGCGGGTGTCAGTTCTGCGTCGGGTCCTGTGGATAGGTCGCGACCAGGGCGAGGTCGCCCGGCTGCCGGCGCAGCACGTCGTGCCACAGCCGGTTCGGCACCGAGGTGAACGGGTCGCTGCCCTCGGCCTCGACGACGTACCAGGCGCCCTCCTCGATCTCCGCCTCGAGCTGGCCCGCGTCCCAGCCGGCGTAGCCGGCGAAGATGCGCAGCGACGAGATCTCCGCGGCGAGCAGCTCGGGGGGCGCGTCGAGGTCGACCAGCCCGAGCGTGCGGGTCTGCCCGGCCTCGATGCGCCGCCAGCCGAGCGGCTCGTCGTCGCCGTCGAGGGACATGACGCCGGCGACCGCGAGCGCGCTGTCGAGCGCGACCGGCCCGCCCTGGAACATCACCTGTGGTCCCGTCGCGAGCTCGCCCCAGGTGGACAGCACGTCCGAGACGCGCACCTCGGTGGGCCGGTTGAGGACGACACCGAGCGTGCCCGCCGCCTCGTGCTCCACGACGAGGACGACCGTGCGAGCGAAGTTCTCGTCGTTCAGCAGCGGCGTGGCGACGAGCAGGTTGCCGGTGAGGTCCACACGTCCATCATGGCAGCGTCACCGGGCTGGTACGACCGTTCTCCTCCGCGGCCTTCTGGACCGCGCCCGCGACCGTCGCCGCGAGGTTGGGGTGGAAGACGCTCGGGATGATGTAGGACGGGTTCAGCTCCTCGTCGCTGACCGCGTCACCGAGGGCGTGCGCCGCCGCGACCATCATCGATGTCGGGACCTCGTCGAGGCCGGCGTCGAGCAGCCCGCGGAACATGCCGGGGAAGACGAGCACGTTGTTGATCTGGTTGGGGTAGTCGCTGCGTCCGGTCGCGACGATCGACGCGTGCTCCAGCGCGACCGCCGGGTCGACCTCGGGATCGGGGTTGGCGAGCGCGAACACGACCGCGCCGTCGGCCATCGTCGCGACGTCGTCACCGGTCAGGATGTTCGGCGCGGACAGGCCGATGAACACGTCCGCGCCCGCGACCGCCCCGTGCAGGTCGCCGGCGTAGCCGTCGGCGTTGGTGTGCTCGACGATCCAGCGCAACCCCTCGTCGAGGTCGTCCCGTCCCGGGTGCAGGGCGCCGTGCACGTCGCACACCACGACCTGCTTCGCGCCCGCGGCGAGCAGCAGCTTGAGCACCGCCGTACCCGCCGCCCCTGCGCCGGACATGGTGATGCGGACGTCGGCGAGGTCCTTGCCCACGCAGCGCAACGCGTTCTTCAACGCGGCCAGCACGGCGATCGCGGTGCCGTGCTGGTCGTCGTGGAAGACAGGGACGTCCAGCGCCTCGCGCAGCCGGCGTTCGATCTCGAAGCAGCGCGGCGCCGCGATGTCCTCGAGGTTGACGCCGCCGAACCCGGTGGCGATGGCACGGACGATGAGCACGATCTCGTCGGTGTCCTGCGTGTCGAGGCAGATCGGCCACGCGTCGATGTCGGCGAACTGCTTGAACAGCGCGGCCTTGCCCTCCATCACCGGCAACGCCGCGACCGGACCCACGTTGCCGAGCCCGAGCACCGCGGAGCCGTCGGTGACGACCGCGACGGTGTTGCGCTTGATGGTGAGCCGGCGCGCGTCCTCGGGGTTGCGGGCGAGGGCGAGGCTCACCCGGCCGACGCCGGGCGTGTACGCCATCGACAGGTCGTCGCGGTTGCGCAGCGGGACCTTCGAGCGCATCTCGATCTTGCCGCCGAGGTGGAGCAGGAACGTCCGGTCGCTGACCTTGTGCACCAGCACCTCGGGCAGCGCCCGGATCGCCTCCACCACGGCGTCGGCGTGGTCGGTGTCACGGCACTGGCAGGTGACGTCGATGCGCAGCCGCTCGTGGCCCGAACGGGTGACGTCGAGTGCCGTGACGACGCCGCCGGAACGCTCGACGGTGTTCGTCAGGATGCCCACCATGTTGCCCCGCGCCGGCACCTCGAGCCGGACGATGATGGAGTACGAGACGCTGGGGTTTGGCGCCATGGCCGTCCTTCCTGCCACTTGGGTGTCCTCATGGTGCCACGGCGGCCGAGCGCGCCAGGTACGGTATTGCGGACGTGGACGAGGCACGGACGGAGAGGGCGCGGATGTCCCTACTGACCCTCAGCACCCCGCCGCCCGCCGACCTCGCGCCGCGGTGGCGCCGGCTCTGCGCGTACCTCGTCGACCTCGTGCTGCTGTCGGTGGTCACCTCACCGCTGCTCGTGCCCGCCGCCGGCCGGCAGGCGCACCACGTCGAGCAGCTGGAGAAGGCGCTGAGCGACCCTGCCCTCCACGTCACCCCGGTGCCGTACTGGGCGACGAGCTGGTTCGTCGCGATCGTCACGGCCGTGGTTTTCGCGCTCTACCGCGTGCCGCAGGAGGCGGTCGCGGGGCGGACGCTCGGCCACCGGCTGTTCGGACTGCGGGTGGTGCGCTACGACGGCGACCGCAGGATCGGCCTGGGCTGGGCGCTCGCGCGCTACGGCGTCTTCTACGGCGTCAACGTGATCCCGTACGCGGGGCCGATCTTCACCGTCGTCAACTACCTCTGGTGCGTCTTCGACCGCTACTACCACCAGTGCCTGCACGACAAGGTCGCTGGCACGTTCGTGCTGCACCCGTCCGGCCGCCGCCTCGCCGCACGGCCGCCGTCCGACGGCTCGGTGGTGCCGCCCAACGAGCGGATCTACCCGCCGCTGCCGCCGGAACGCCGAGCGCCGACGCCGCCGGGCGCGCCCCGCTAGCGACGTCAGGAGGACGCCGGTACGGCGGACTTCGCCGCCAGCACGATCATCTCGACGACCTGGTCGACCGGCACGAGCGTGCTGTCGACGACCAGGTGGTAGAGCTTCGGGTCGTCCGGGTCGATGCGGTAGAAGTGCTTGACGTACGCCGTACGCGCGCGGTCGGAGTCCTCGAGCTGGCTCCGGGCGAGCCTCTCGTCCATGCCGGTGGTACGCATCACCCGCACGATCCTGGCCTCCTTGCCGCCGCGTAGCCGCACGTGCAGCGCGTCCGGCACGTCGGCCAGCACGATCGCGGCGGCGCGGCCGAGCAGCACGCCACCCGAGCTCGCGGCGACCTCGCGGATCGCGCGCTCGGTGCGGGCGACGAACTCGTCCTCGGAGACGAGGTCGCCGACCGGGAGGTACGCCTCCATGCCGCCGAGCGTGACGTTCGGCAGCCGCGCCGCACCGGCGAGCAGCCGGCCGAGACCGTGCTCGGCGCGGCCGTCGTGGGCGAGGGCCGACTCGAGCGAGCAACCGATGTCGTGGGCGACGCTCTCCGGGATGGCCCGGTCGACGAACGGCAGCCCGAGCCGCTCCGCGACCCGCGGCGCCACCACGCTGCCGCCTGCGCCGTACTCTGCCGAGATCGTGACGACCCGCACGGATCCGACCGCCTTCTTCGCCGCGGTTTCTGGCATACCGAACGGTAACCGGTCGGGCGGCGTCAGCGGAACAGGGTGGGGTGGGCGAACCTGGCGAGGGCCGCGGCGACGGCGTCGACGTAGCCGTGCGTACGGGTCACGACGCCGTTGGTCAGGTGCCCGAAGTGCCCGACGCCGTACTTGGTGTCCGTGACGCCAAGCGCGGCGTCGAAGGCGTCGGCGAGCTCGGCGCCGTGCTCGATCCTGCGCATCACCTGGTCGGGCACCGGGACGCGGAAGGTGCTGCCGATGCCCTCGCGGAACTCCCGGTCGACGACGACGACCCAGCCGCCGTTGAACCAGAGGCCGCCGACGTGCACCAGGCCGCCCTCGATGCCGACGCCGTAGTCCGCGTCCAGCGCCTCCCGCGCCAGGATCGCGCGGTTGCGGGCACCCTCGATGCACTCGAGGTCGTTCATCGGCTGCGGCGAGACGCCGGACCGCACCTCGACCGCGTCGACGTCGGCCGCCGACGTCGGCCACACCTCGGTGAACGCCTGCCGTGCCGCGTCGGCCTTCACCGGATTGGCGGAGCCGACGGCCACGAGCATGCTCGGAGACTAGTCGGTGCCGGTCCCCGTCGCGGGCAACCTCGCCGTCAGTCCTGCCGCCGAGCGATCGTGTGCACGACTCCGACCACGAAGACGACCACGAAGAAGAGCAGCACGAACTTCAACATTCGCGACCTTCCTGTCGCTCGGGGCACCCGAGAGCCTTGTCGCCAGGACGCATCATGGCCCGATCGGGTTGGCGCGAGAGGGGCGACGCGCCGGTGAGCTACTTTGTCGACTCCGCCGCGCGGAGTCAATACGCGCCACGCCGTGTCGCCCACGAACACGCGACGGCAGCGGCCAGGTGCGGCGACCGGTCAGAGACCGAACGAACGGCGGAGGTACGGGATGTGCCGGCGGGCGACGGGGACGGCCTCGTGGCCGCGCGCGTCGGTGGCGAGGAACAGCGAACCCTTGAAGCCCTGCTCGATCTCGCGCACCCGGGCCAGGTTGACGACGAACCTGCGGTGCACCCGGAGGAAGCCCTTGTCCTCGAGCTGCTGCTCGAGCCGGTCGAGGCCGCGGGTGGCCGCACGGAGCCGGCCCCGGTCGGTGACGAGCCAGACGGTGTTGTGCTCGGCCTCGGCGTAACGGATCTCGCGGGGGTCCAGGAGGACCCACCGGTCCTCACGCATGGCGACGACGCGGCTGGGAAGCGTGCGATGGGCGGGCGTGGCGGGCGCGGGCTCGCCGTCGGGCATCCCGGGCGGGTCCTTCCCTTCCGTGCTGCCGAAGAAGAGCAGCACGCCGACCACCTGGCCTCCCGACATCACCGGGTGCACGGCGACGGGGACGGGCGTGCCGACGAAGGGGATCAGGATCTCCGTCGACCCACGCCATTCCGCGTCCCGGCGAGCGCACTCGACCGCGCGGCGGACCAGCCGCGGCAACGCCGGTATCTGCGGCTTCCTGCGCCTGCCGGGGGCGTACGCCGCCGGGGCGTCGGCGGGGATGCCCAGCAGGACCGCGGCCTCGGCGTTGGCGAGCACGACGTGCCCGGCGACGTCTACGGCGGCGACGGGTGTCGCCGGAGGTACCCGGGCGTCCGCGAGAGCGGCGGCGAGGACTCTGCCACGGCGTCGCTCCCGTTGCCGCAGCGTCGACTCCGTCACCGCGGCGGCGTTGCGCAGCCACGGCAGCACGGTGTCCGACAGCGACGTCCCCGCGCACGAGATGTTGAGCACGGCGAGCGGGTCGTCGGTGACGACGTCCCGGACGGCCACGCCGGCACAGACCCACTGCTGGAAGCCGCGGCACCAGTGCTCCGGTCCCCTCACCATGACCGGATGATGGCTCTCCAATGCCGTTCCCATGCCGTTGGTACCGCTCGCCCACTCCGACCACGCGTACCACGGCGCGAGGTTGCTGTCCGCGGCGCGGCGCAGCATCGGCGGGCTGCCCCAGGACGCCAGGATGTGGCCCTCGGGATCGGCGACGGTGACCACGCCGTCGAGCCCGTCGACCTCGGCGGCGGCCGACGTGGCGAGCCCGCCGAGCTCGGCGAAGACCACGTCGTGCTCGAGCGAGTGGGCGCTCACCTCCGCGGCGTCGGGCGCACGTTCCAGCTGCGGGTCGACCTCGTACTGCTCGCGGCAGCGGTACCACGAGATGAGGATCTCGCGACGTACGCCCTGGACGGTTTCCGCACCGCCCACGAAGCGTTCCCAGGCGGCCTGCGTCTTCTCGAGACCGTCGCCGACCCGCCCCCCGCTCGGCACGGTCGCCGCGCCGTTCGTTCGCGCTTTGCCACCGTTCATCCCATCCTCCTTGGGTGGCGAGGAGGAGCGTTCGAAGATCGTGCCTGACGATGCAGCGAGCGCGACGTGCCGTGGTACCCACGCTAGTGGCGACGATCCCGCGTTCCAAGACGTGGCCGTCACCGATGGAGGTGATGCGGGCAGTGGCGCACGGGACGCGGTCGAGATCACGGTGCGGAGTTGGACACGGACGCGCCGATCGCGCGCCGGTGCACGCACGCGCTGCTCGCCGGAACCTGGGGCCGCGCGAGTTCGCGCCCCCAACGCGGCCGTTCGACGGCCGGACAACGACATCACCTGGGCCGTGCTCGTATCGAGGAGGTCATGCCGATGGCGGCGACGACAGAAAACGAAGCGCCCGAACTGTTCGGGCAGAACAAGGCGACGCTGGGCCGGATGATCTCGCACGGTGGCGTCGGGTATGCGGAGGAAGGTCCGGACGGCCGCATGCACGCGACGATCCGGATCGAGCCCGACCAGATCGCCTGGGAACCGGCGATCACGGTCATGCCGCACGGGGGCGACCTCGACCTCACGCTGATCAACGACGACCTGAACACCCACTGCGCGCTGTTGCCCAGCAACGGTGACAGCCAGTTCCTCTGGCTGGTGAACCATTCCAGGGGAACCGCGACGCTCAACCTCGACGGCCCCGGCTACTACTGGTTCAGCTCACCCACCGGCAACGACGAGGGCCGCGGCCTCACCGGCGCCATTCTCGTGCAGGGTGACGTTCCCGAGGAGGCACGCCTGGACCGTCCCCCACAGCCACGACCCTAGGAAGGACCCCGATGACCGAGCAATATGTGGATGCAGGAAGGGCGGTCGGCTGGGGGTCGTTGAGCGGCATGCCGCACAGCGCGCCGCAGGTGGCCCAGAGCGTCACGTACGACCGCATTCTCCGGGCGCGCAGTGAGCCGTACAACTGGCTGACCTACTACGGCGCGTACGACGGGCAGCGGTACAGCCCGCTGGACCAGATCAACGCCGATAACGTCCGGCGGCTCACGCCCGCATGGGTCTTCCAGTGCGGCTCGTCCGGCCTGCACGCGGGCGCGTCGACGTACGCCTTCGAGTCCACCCCGATCGTCGTGGACGGTGTCATGTACGTCACCGGCTGGGACGGCTTCGTCTGGGCGCTCGACGCCGCGACGGGCAAGGAACTCTGGCGGCACAAGCATGCCGTCCCGTTCGACACGTCGCTTTGCTGCGGCAACGTGAACCGCGGCGTCGCGGTCGCCCACGGGAAGGTCTTCGTGGTCAGCGCCAACGCCCACGTGCTGGCACTCGACGCGAGCACGGGCCAGGTCGTGTGGGACAAGACCAGCGGTGACGTCCGCGCCGGCGAGAGCGGCACCCAGGCACCGCTCATCGTGAAGGACAAGGTGATCGTCGGCAGTGCCGGCGGCGAGTTCGGCGTACGCGGGCACCTCGACGCCTTCGACATCGAGACCGGCGACCATCTCTGGCGCTGCTACACCGTGCCGAAGCCGGGCGAGCCCGGCTCCGAGACCTGGCCGAAGGACGGCGAGGCCTGGGCGCGCGGCGGCGGGAACCCCTGGCTCACCGGGACATACGACCCGGAGCTGAACCTGCTGATCGTGGGCACCGGCAACCCGGCGCCGGACTTCGACGGCGGCGTCAGGGAGGGCGACAACCTCTTCACCGACAGCACCATCGCCGTGGACGCGGACACCGGCGAGATCCGGTGGCACTACCAGTGCACGCCCCATGACCTGTGGGACTACGACAGCATCGGCGAGAACATCCTGTTCGAGCAGGACGGGAGGAAGCTGGCGGCGCACTTCGACAAGAACGGGTACGCCTTCATCCTGGACCGCACGAACGGGCAGCTGGTCCGGGTGTTCCCGTTCGTCGACCGCATCACCTGGGGCGACATCGACGCCCAGGGCAACGTGACGGCCAAGGTGTACCCGGAGAAGGAGGGCGACCCGGTCCACTTCTGGCCGGGGCCCGCGGGCGCCAAGGAGTGGACGCACGCCGCGTACAACCCGAACACGGAGCTGTTCTACGTCCCGGTCCAGGACGTCGGTGCGACGGCGACGCGGCGGCGCAGGGAGTTCAAGGAAGGCATCCCCTACTGGGGCGCCGGCGTGGCCGTGGACGGCACCGACATGGCCGGTTCGGTGAGCGCCTTCGACCCGGCGACGGGCAACGAGGTGTGGCGGTGGCGCAACGAGGTGCCGATGTGCGCCTCGGTGCTGACCACGGGCGGCGACCTCGTGTTCGCCGGCGAGCCGACCGGCGAGTTCCACGCCTTCAACGCCCGCAACGGCGCCCCGCTCTGGCAGTTCCAGTGCGGGAGCGGCCATCACAGCAGCCCGATGACCTACAGCGTGGACGGGCGGCAGTTCGTCGCCGTGCCGACCGGCTGGGGCGGCTGGGTCGAGGGGTTCGCCCCGATGATGCTCGGACAGACGCACGGGGCGGCCCTGTTCGCATTCGCGCTGCCGGAGTAGGCGGCCTGGAAGGAGAACAAGTCGATGGACCAGGAAAGCAACGTGACGGAACGCGACGCCGTCGTCTCCCGCGACACCTGGGAGGCTCCCGCGTTCGAGGACATCGGCACGTCGGCCGAGGCGTCCGCGTACATGGGGACGCTGGAGGAGCGGGACTAGGGCCGGCTGGACGAGACGCCAACCGGTGTGGGCCCGGGTGCTGGGATCGGCGGCAGGTGGCGGGTTCCCGCAATGGAACTGCACCTGTCCCGTGTGCCGCGCGGTACGCGAAGGCACCCGGCCCACCCGGGCCCGCACCCAGTCGTCGGTCGCCGTGAGCGGCGACGGCGAGCGGTGGGTGCTGCTCAACGCCTCGCCGGACATCCACGCCCAGCTCGGGTCGTTCCCGTCGCTGCGTCCGTCCGGCCGCCGGGAGGTCCCGCTGTCCGCCGTCCTGCTCACCGACGCGGAGCTCGACCACACGCTCGGGCTGCTGCTGCTCCGTGAGGGCGGCGGGCTGACCGTCCATGCGACCGAGGCGGTGCACGACACGCTCTGCGACGGGACGTCGGTGCTGCGCACGCTGGAGGCGTACTGCCCGGTCACGTGGCAGCCGGTCGTGCCGGACGTCGACGTGGCACTGGGCGGCGGGCTCACGTACCGGGCGTTCGAGGTGCCGACGACGAAGCGGGCGAGGTTCGGCGCGACCGGCCGGCGCGGACGGGTCGTCGGGTATCGGCTGACCGACGCGGGCACCGGCCGGGCACTGGTCTGGCTCCCGGCCGTGCAGGCGCTCACGCCGGAGGTACGCGAGCGGATCGACGGCTGCGCCTGCCTGCTCGTCGACGGCACCTGCTGGAGCGACGACGAGCTGGTGCGTCTCGGCCTCGCGGGCAAGACCGCCCGCGCGATGGGGCACCTGCCGATCAGCGGCCCGGACGGCAGCCTGGAGCAGCTGTCCTCGCTGCGGATCGGCCGGACGGTCTACGTCCACCTCAACAACACCAATCCGATCCTGCTCGAGGACTCGCCCGAGCGGCGGGTCGTCGAGGAGCACGGCGCCGAGGTCGCCGTCGACGGGCTGGAGCTGCAGATCTGATGACCACCACCGTGACACCGACGGACACGACGGACACCGACGGCTTCGTGGCGAGCCTGCGTGCGCAGGCGCAGCGGTACCACAGTGAGCATCCCTTCCACCGCAGGATGAACGAGGGGCTGCTGAGCCGCCGGCAGATCCAGGGCTGGGTGGCGAACCGGTACTACTACCAGGAGAACATCCCCCGCAAGGACGCGGCCGTCCTGGCCAACTGCCCCGTGCCCGACGTGCGCAGGCGCTGGATCCGGCGCATCCTCGACCACGACGGCACCGCCGAGGGCCAGGGCGGCATCGAGGCGTGGCTGCGCCTCGGCGAGGCGACGGGGTTGACGAGGCAGGAGATGGCCGACGACCGGCACGTCGTCCCCGGCGTGCGGTTCGCGGTGGACGCGTACGTCACCTTCGCCCGTACCCGGCCGTGGGTCGAGGCGGTGGCGTCGTCGCTGACCGAGCTGTTCGCCCCGGACCTGATGGCGAGGCGGCTCGCCGCGTTCGAGCGCCACTACACCTGGATCGACCCGGAGGGCCTCGCCTACTTCCGCGTGCGGCTCACCCAGGCGCCCCGCGACTCCGAGCACGCACTGGAGGTGGTGCTCGACCGCTGCCGGACCCCGGAGCAGCGCGCGGCGGCCGTGGCGGCCCTGTCGTTCAAGTGCGACGTCCTGTGGAGCATGCTCGATGCCATCGACCTCGCCTACCCGGACTGACGACGCCGGCCGTCCGCGCCTCGCCGCACACGTCCGGCTGACGTTCGACCCGGCGCGGCAGCGGCACGTGCTCCTGGCGCCGGAGACGGTCACGGTCCTCAACGGGACCGGCGCCGCCGTCCTCGGCCTGTGCGACGGCACGCGGACGGTGGCCGAGATCGTCGCCTGCCTGCGCGACCGGTACGACACGGTCGCCGCCGACGAGGTACGCGCGTTCCTCGGCCGGCTCGTCGCGAAGCGGTGCGTGGAGGTCGGCGATGGCTGACCTGGACCCGCCGTTCGGGCTGCTCGCCGAGCTCACGTACGCGTGCCCGCTGCAGTGCGCGTACTGCTCCAACCCGCTGAACCTCGACGACTACCGGGACGAGCTGAGCACGTCGGAATGGCAGCGGGTGCTGACGGAGGCGCGGGAGCTCGGCGTCCTGCAGCTGCACCTCTCCGGCGGGGAGCCGTTGCAGCGGCACGACCTCGTGGACATCGTGCGCACCGCCGCCGGCCTCGGTTGCTACACGAACCTGATCACGAGCGCACTCGGCCTCTCGCCGCGCCGGGCGGAACAGCTGCGGGAGGCGGGTCTCGACCACGTGCAGATCAGCGTGCAGGCCGACGACGCGTCGCTGTCCGACCGCATCGCCGTCACGCCGTCGTTCGAGCGCAAGCTGGCCGCCGCGCGGCTGGTGAAGGAGCTGGGCTGGCCGCTGACTCTGAACGTCGTCCTGCACCGTGGCAACCTCGACCGCATCGCGCGCATCGTCGACCTGGCGGAGCGGCTGGCCGCGGACCGCGTCGAGCTCGCCAACACCCAGTACTACGGCTGGGCGCTGCTGAACCGGGACGCGCTGCTGCCGAGCCGGGAACAGGTGGAGCGCGCCGAGGCGGTCGCGCGCGAGGCGAGGGAGCGGCTGCGCGGGCGGATGGACGTCGTCTACGTCCTCCCCGACTACCACGAGCGCTACCCCAAGCCGTGCATGGGCGGTTGGGGACGCAGGCAGCTGACCGTGGCGCCGAACGGCGACGTGCTGCCCTGTCCGACCGCGCACGCCCTGCCGCTGCCGCGCGCGAACGTGCGCGAGCACTCGCTGGCGTGGGTCTGGGAGGAGTCGCCGTTGTTCCAGCGGTTCCGCGGCACCGGCTGGATGCCGGACCCGTGCCGTGGCTGCGCCCGCCGGGACGTCGACTTCGGCGGCTGCCGGTGCCAGGCGTTCCTGCTCACCGGCGACGCGGCCCGTACCGACCCGGTCTGCCACCTCTCGCCCGACCACGACCTCGTCACCGCGGCCGTGCACACCGCCGGCGAGCGCCCGGCGGCAGGCGACCGCCTGGTCCCCCGGCCGCACCCGCACCGCGAGCACGCGAAACGCTGACGGCCGTGGCCGCGCTGCTGGCGCTGGGGTTCGTGCTCAGCCTGGACAACGCCCGGGTGGCCGTCGCGCTCGGCACGCTCCGGTTCAGCTGGCGACGTGCCGTGCAGGTCGCCGTGGTCTTCGGCTTCTGGGACGGGATCACGCCCCTGGTCGGCCTGCTGCTCGGGCACTACGCCGGCAAGGCGATGGGCGTGGTCGCAGAGTACGTCGGGCCGGCCGTGCTGCTGGCGTACGGCGGCTATCTCATCGTCTCGTCGCTGCTGCGCGACGAGCCGGAGGAGATCGACGACCGCTGGGCTCTTTTCGGCATCCCGCTCTCGCTCAGCGTCGACAACCTGGTCGCCGGCGCCGGCCTCGGGCTGCTCGGCTACTCCCCGTTCGTCTCCGCCGCGGTCTTCGCGAGCGTCACCGCCGCGATGTCGTTCGCCGGCCTGTGTGTCGGCCGCGCCGCGGGACGGCTCGTCCCGGTGCGGATGGACCTGCTGAGCGGCGTCGCCCTGGTGGCGATGGCCGTCCTGCTGGCCCTCGGCTACTGACCGGGCCCAAGGGCCTACGGCAGCGGGATGCGGCGCTTCTTCGCCCAGACCCGGCGGCTGCGTTCGACCTCGGGGGGCGCGGTCTGCGCCCAGATCCGCCGCCAGGGCGCGACGTCCGGGCCCGACGGCGACGGCGTCGTGCCTTCCGCGGCGTTGCGCATGGCCTGCCACCACGTCGAGCGGTCCTCGTCGAGCAGCTGCGCCACGGCCGACGAGATGCGCCTGCCGAAGTCGCGCGGGCCCTCGCCCTCGCCGGGGAACAACGGGCGCCCGTACCGCACCCGCACCGGCGGGCGTCCCGGCACCGGCCAGCCGCGGCCGCGCGGCATCGCGGCGTACGACCCGCGCAGCGCGATCGGCACGACGGGCACGCCGTGCTCGACGGCGAGATACGCCGCACCCAGCCGGAACCGGCCCGTCCAGCCGTCCGGCGACCTGGTGCCCTCGGGGAAGACGACGACGTTCCAGCCCTCCTCCAGCACCGACCCCGGCGTGGTGGCGAGCTGGCCGCCGCGCCGCTCGATCGGGAAGGTGTTGAACGCGATCGCCGACCCGGTGGCCCGCCACCAGGTGTCGAAGAAGTAGTCCGCGGCCGCGGCCATCGCGGTACGCCGCCGCCACACGTCGGGCAGGGTGCACAGCACCATCGGAGTGTCCAGGTGGCTGCTGTGGTTGGCCACGAAGATGACCGGCATCCGCAGCCCGTCGAAGACGTCGAGCCCGGTGACGTGCGGCTCGACCTCGAACCGGAACAACGGGTTCAGGCCGGCCCGCTGGACGAACTCGCGCAGCGCGATGCCCGCGGGCGAGCGCGCCCAGCGGGTCGGGAACTCGCGCCGGCCCGGCGCCGGTGTGTGCGGCTCGGCGGAGCGGGGTACCAGCGTGCGGCGTCCCCACCGCCAGCCGCGCGCGACCATGCGCACCTCGCGCGCGGTGCCGCGCACCAGCTCGTTGCCGATCGACCGGCGTCTACCCGCCATCAGCGGACTTCCGCCATCGTCATCGGCGGGTGGTGCAGGTACGTGATGGACGGCGCGTCGCCGACGGTGTCGCTCACCATCTCCAGCGCGTCCGGCAGGCTCGACGCGGCCCGGAAGCCCATCCGCTTCACCGCGCGCCGGTTCGCACCGATCCACACGACCTGGCCGACGTGGTCGAGCGCGTGCGCGATCCAGTACCACATGTAGAACGGGTGGACGCCGTGGTAGGCGTACGACGTCCGGTACAGGTGCACGTACCACGGGTCGGTGGCGTACTGCTCCTCGAACTTCGCCTCGATGGTGGCCGGGTCGGTCGACTCGGCGAGGACCTCCTCGAAGAAGTCGACGTAGCTCGGGTGGTGCAGCTGGCTGAACTCGTACGGCACCGGGTGGTACAGGATGACCGCGCCGTCCTTGCGCACCAACGGTTTCCCGCGGTACGAGTTGAACATGTAGCCGAGCCCCATGCACGCCGCGAGGATCGGGTTCATCACCGAGTTCACGTTGTACGGGCAGATGAACGGCACGCCGAGCACGAGCACGTCGGACTGCCCGTCGACCTCGGTGGACTGCTGCCGGAACACCCGCTCCAGCGTGCGGTCGTGCACCGGCTCGACCGCGCCGGCGTTGACGCCGGTGAGCGCGTACGGCGCCCGCACGTTCTGGAAGATCTTGCGCCGCATGCCCGCGGGAGCGACCGCGAGCCCGCGCCGCGCCGCCAGCACCGACGCCTGGTCGCGAAGCGACCACTCCCACTCGCGCCGGTTGAGGAAGTCGTACGGCTTCGGGAACGAGTGGCTGTTCAGCGTGGTCTCGATCTGGAACACCTTGACCTGCTCGCCGATCAGCCGGCCCATCCGCCACGCGGACGAGTGCATCGCGGAGTGGTCCTTGTCCATGAACGACCGCGAGTGCACCATCGTGTGGCTGTTGTGGTGGTGGCGCAGCGAGTTGTACGACGCCAGCCCGATCGCGACGGACTTGTGCCCGCCGTCCATCGGCACGATGTTGACGTTGACGTAGACGAGCAGGTCGGACTCCGCGGCCCGCCTGCTGATCTCGACGTCCTCGCCCTTCTCGGTGACGCCGAGGTGCTTGACGTTGTCGCGGTCCTCGGCGTCGAAGTTGTAGAGCTTGCCCTCGCGGAAGAACGACCGGAACACCCGCTCGCCGACGATGTGCCGCAGCTCGGCCGGCGTCAGCCTGCGGTGCAGCGCGTTCGCGGCGATCAGCTCGACGTCGTCGACGCCCGCCGCCGCGGCGAGCTCGAGCACCTGCTCCAGCACGCGCTGCCGGATGTCCGGCGCGCGCATCTGCGGCAGCGGCAGCGAGATGTCGTCGAACGCGATGGTGAGCTTCATGCCGGGACGCAGCAGCGCGGGCAGCGGCTCGCTGTCGACCGGCTGCAGCAGGGCGTCGCGGATGGCGCCCTCGACGTCGGGGATGCCGGGGGTCATCTCCGGCGGGTAGACGACCCGGGTGCCGAGCGGGAACTCCTCGAGCCGGAAGCTGTCGCCCTCGTGCACGACGAGCGGCGGCGTGCGCTCGTCGGCCTCGAGCACGAATCCAGGACGTGTCACGAGCTACTCCCTGCACTTCCCACGACGAACCACCGCTTCCCACGCCCTGCACGTCGTGGGAAGCACCGGTTGATCATGAGAACATGATCAACCCGGGCCCCCGGGATCGCCGGAGAACGGTTCACCTGTTGCTCCTCAGGTCGAATGCCACCTTCACCGTACCGAGCCGGCCGGCGGCCGACGCGTGGTCGAGCGCCTCGCGCCAGCGGTGCAACGGGTAGACGTCGCCGACCAGGCCGTCGACCGGCGCGCTCGCCGCGAGGTCCATCGCGACGTCGAACGCCGGTCGCTCCACACCCTCGACCCGTTCCCGCATGGCGCTGGCGTACGCGCCGACGACCTCGAGCTCCCGGAACCACACCGGCGACAGGTCGGCGCCGGCGGGCGGCATCGCCGACAGCACCACGCGGCCGCCGGCG
>JAFMQP010000146.1 GCA_017354575.1 Acidothermales bacterium
CGTCTACCCCCACCACGGGGCAGCCCTCATCGAGAAGATCGAGAACCGCGTCGTCGCAGGCGAGAAGAAGGACTACCTGGTCCTGAAGATCACCCAGGGAGACCTGACGGTGATGGTCCCGGCGGACAACGCGGAGATCGTCGGCGTACGGGACGTCGTCGGTCGCGACGGCCTGGAGAAGGTGTTCGACGTCCTGCGCGCGCCGCACACCGAGGAGCCGACGAACTGGTCCCGGCGGTACAAAGCCAACCTCGAGAAGCTCGCGTCCGGCGACGTCAACAAGGTCGCCGAGGTCGTCCGCGACCTGTGGCGTCGCGACAAGGAGCGCGGCCTTTCCGCCGGTGAGAAGCGGATGCTCGCCAAGGCGAGGCAGATCCTGGTGAGCGAGCTCGCTCTCGCCGAGAACACCAACGAGGACAAGGCGGAGACACTCCTCGACGAGGTGCTTGCCTCCTGACCGTCGCGGCCATCGTCCCCGCCGCCGGGCGGGGTGAGCGGTTGGGTCCCGGTACGCCGAAGGCGTTGCGCCGATTGGGCGGCGTGCCGCTGCTGGTGCACGCCGTACGTTCCCTCGCCACCGCCCGCCTGGTCGACCTGGTCGTGGTGGCCGCGCCCCCGGACGACGTCGACGACGTCTCCGGCCTGTTCGCCGACATCGAGCTTCCCGCGGACGTCCGCGTCCTCGCCGGTGGTGAGACCCGGCAGGACTCCGTTCGTCGCGCGCTCGACAGCCTTCCCGACGACGTCGACGTCGTGCTCGTGCACGACGCCGCACGTCCGCTCGCGCCCGCCGAGCTGGCCGACAGCGTCGCGCGCGCCGTGCACGGCGGCGCCGAGGCGGTGGTGCCCGCCGTGCCGGTGGCCGACACCGTCAAGGAGGTCGACCTCGCCGGCCGCGTCGTGCGTACCGTCGACCGCGGCACGCTGCGCGCCGCGCAGACGCCGCAGGGCTTCCGCCGCGACGTGCTGGCCCGCGCCCACGCCGACGCCGCCCGCGTCGGCGACCTCGCCACCGACGACGCCGGCCTGGTCGAGCGGGCAGGCGGCCAGGTCGTCGTCATCGCCGGCGCCGACGAGGCGTTCAAGGTCACCCGGCTGGCCGACCTCGCGTTCGCCGAGGCCGTCGTCGCGAAGCAGCGGAGCGTCCGTGGCCGGTGACCCGCCGGCGCTGCCGCGTGTCGGCCTAGGCCTGGACGTGCACCCGCTGACCGACACCAAGCCGCTGTGGCTCGCCGGCCTGCACTGGCCGGACGAGCCGTACGGCCTCGCCGGTCACTCCGACGGCGACATCGTCGCGCACGCGGCGTGCGACGCGCTGTTCTCGGCCGCCGGGCTCGGCGACCTGGGTTCGCAGTTCGGCACGACCGACCCGAGGTGGCGCAGCGCCGCGGGGTGCGCGTTCCTCGAGGAGGCCGCGCGCCGGGTGCGGGAGGCCGGTTACGTCGTCGGCAACGTCGCGGTGCAGTTCGTCGGCGAGCGGCCGAGGATCGGCCCGCGCCGCGCCGAGGCGGAGAAGGTGCTGAGCGAGGCGCTCGGCGCGCCCGTCACCGTAGCCGCGAGCACGACGGAGGGCCTGGGTCTCACCGGCCGCGGCGAGGGCCTCGCCGCAATCGCGACGGCCTTGGTCTGGCGCACCTCCACCTGACGGCGTGACGCCGTGACGGATCGTGGCCCGGGTGTCGGCGGATCACCCGGCTCTCGGCCGCTGCTGGCAGACTGGCGACGGAAACCAAACGGCGGTGGCGGTCGTCGTAGCCGCCGTCCGGTACCCGACATGGGGGATGGTTCATGCCCGACGCCGAGTCACCGCTCATCGCCAGCCTTCGCTCCGCGGTGGCGGCCGCTCCCGACGACGTGCCGCTGCGCGTGCACCTCGCGGAGCTGCTGCTCGGCGCCGGCGACACCAGCGGTGCGGTCGAGCAGGCCGCCGCGGCGTTGCAGCGGGATCCCGCGTCGCGGCAGGCGCGTGAGGTGATGACCCGCGCCGTCGGTACGGCGCAGCCCGCCGAGCCCGAGCCGCCGGCACCGGCCCAGCCGTCGCCGACCGAGCCGGGCGACCAGCCGGCGGACGACGGCGGCGCGTTCGACTGGCAGCGGATGGAGGACGAGTTCCGCGGCGTCGTCCCGCCGATGTACGTCGACGAGGAGGGCAACGAGCTGCCGGCCTCCTCGGCGTACGACGTCGAGGAGGCCGGCGTGCGGCTCGCCGACGTCGGCGGGCTGCAGGAGGTCAAGGACCGGCTCGAGGTCTCGTTCCTCGCGCCCATGCGCAACCCCGAGCTGCGCAAGCTCTACGGCAAGCAGCTGCGCGGCGGCCTGCTGCTCTACGGCCCGCCCGGCTGCGGCAAGACCTTCCTCGCCCGCGCCGTCGCGGGCGAGATGGGCGCGCAGTTCATCTCCGTTTCGCTCACCGACGTGCTGGAGATGTGGATCGGGTCGAGCGAGAAGAACCTGCACGAGCTGTTCGAGACCGCCCGCCGCAACACGCCCTGCGTGGTGTTCCTGGACGAGCTCGACGCCATCGGCCAGAAGCGCAGCCACACCCGCAACTCCGGCATGCGCACCACGGTCAACCAGCTGCTCACCGAGCTCGACGGCGTCGCGAACAACAACGAGGGCGTGTTCGTCCTCGGCGCCACGAACGCGCCGTGGGACGTCGACGCGGCGCTGCGGCGTCCCGGCCGGTTCGACCGTGTCGTCCTCGTGCTGCCGCCCGACGGGCCCGCACGGGAGGCGATCGTCAAGTACCACCTGCGCGGCCGCCCGATCGCAGGCGTCGACGCGGGCCGCATCGCCCGGGCCACCGACGGGCTGTCCGGCGCCGACCTCGCCCACCTCTGCGACACCGCCGCGGAGAAGGCGATGCTCGACGCGGTGCGTTCGGGCGAGACGCGGATGATCGAGATGCGCGACTTCGAGGCGGCGCTGCGGGAGGTGCGTCCGTCCATCGGTCCCTGGCTCGACGTCGCGAAGAACGTCGCGATGTTCGCGAACGAGGGCGGAGCGTACAACGACCTGCTGCACTACCTGAAGAAGCGGAAGATCGTGTGACCACGCCCGGGGCGGAGAGCGCCGGCGTCGGGCCGGACCCGACGATCGCGCGGATCCGGATCCTGATCGAGGCCGGCCGCCACGACGAGGCGCGGGTCAAGCTCGAGTCCGCGCTCGCGAGCGATCCCGGCGACGGCGGCCTGTGGTGCCTGTACGCGTTGTGCCTGTGCCGCCTCGACCGTCCCGCGGACGCGCTGGAGGCGGCCGGCCGGGCGGCGGCGTTGGAGCCCGAGGAGGAGTGGCCGCACCGGCTGGCGAGCATCGCGCTGTGCAGCCTGCACGAGTACCCGCGCGCGGCCGATGCGGCGCGCGCGGCCGTTTCGCTCGAGCCGGGTCTCTGGCAGACGCACGCGCAGCTCGCGCTGGCGCTGCACGAGGTCAAGGACGTCGACGCGATGAACGAGGCCTGGCAGTCCGCGTCGCATGCGGTCTCGCTCGCGCCCGACGAGGCGGAGACGCACTTCGTGATGGGCGTCGTCGCGCAGGAGCGCGGCGCCGTCCAGGTCGCCGAGTCGGCGTACCGGCGTGTCCTCGCGCTAGACCCCGCGCACGCGGCGGCGATGAACAACCTGGGCCTGCTGCAGCTCAAGCGCGGCCGGCTGCACGAGGCCGCCGAGGGTTTCACGTCGTCGCTGCGCAACGACCCCAACCTCGGCGTCGCGCGGGCGAACGTCGACGCCGTCGGCTGGCGGCTGATGACGATCGGCTACTACATCGCGTTCGGCGGCTTCTGGGTGCTGCGCTTCCTCGTCGCGGCGGACTCGCCGTACGACTACCTGCTGCGCGCCGGGATGGGCGTGGTGCTGCTCGGCGTGTGGGTCACCGTCGGGCTGCGGATGCTGGGCCGGCTGCCGAGCCCGGCGCGCCGCTATCTCGCCCGGATGCCGCGACGCAGCGTCGGCTTCGGTGTCATGGCGGGGGGCGTGACGCTCTGCGTGCTGGGGTCGCTGTTCGCCGCGTTCGCCCCCGGCTCCGTGTGCGTGCTCGGTCTCCTCGCCGCGGGCGTCGGCATCTTCGTCAGCTTCGTGACGTCCTGGATCGTGACGGTACGGAACTGGCGCTCCCGCAACCGCACCCGCTGACCTCCCTTCCGTGGTCACGGCAGGAGGAGGTTGACGTCGCCGAACTCGTGCCAGAGGTAGCGGCGGTCCAGCGCCTCGGCGTAGGCGCGGCGGAGGACGTGCGGCCCCGCGATCGCCTGCAGCATCAGCAGGTGCGACGCGCGCGGCTCGTGCAGGCCGGTGAGCAGGCCGTCGACCGCGCGGACGCCGCGGTCCGGGGTGACGACGAGCTCCGTCCAGCCCGACCTGGCCGTGATCCGGCCGTACGCGTCGGTCACCGACTCCAGCGCCCGCACCACGGTCGTGCCCACCGCGACCACGCGGTTGCCCGCCGACCGCGCCTGGGTCACGACCCGCGCGGTGGACTCGGGCACGTCGAACCACTCTGGGTACGGCTTCTCGTCCGCCTCGGGCGAGGCGACGCCGGTGTGCAAGGTGACGGGCGTGATCAGGACGCCCTCGCTCACCAGCCGCGTGACCAGCTCGTGCGTGAAAGGCCTTGCGGCGCTTGGCATCTCGGCGCTGCCGGGCCGGGTCGCGAACACCGTCTGGTACGCCGCCAGCGGCCGCGGCCGCCGGACGTAGCCGTACCGGATCGGTCGGCCGTGCTCGGCGAGGTACGCGTGCACGTCGTACCCGTCCACCTCCGCCAGCCACAGCCGGTCGGGTGAGTACCGCGCGCGCAGTGTCAGCCGGGCGCCAGCCGGTAGCTCGACGACATCGCCCACGGAGCCGCCGGCATAACGCTCGTCGCCGGCGCGCAGCTCGACGACCCAGCCGCCGTCGTCCTGCTCGGTGGAGAAGTGCACGGCGAGACCAGAGGCCGCGTCGACGGCCGCGGGCAGCGTGCCGGAGTTGTTGACGACGAGCACGTCGCCTGCCGTCAGCAGCTGCGGCAGCTGCCGGAAGTGATGGTGGCTGGTGACGCCGGTGCCGATGCGTGAGACGAGCAGCCGTACGTCGTCGCGCCCGCCGCCGCGTTCCTCCGCCGGGACGGACGCCTCCAGCGACGCGGGCAGCTCGAAGTCCATCGCCCGGTCCGGCACGGCGACCAGCCCGCTCATGTCGCGGCCTCCGCCGGCAGGTCGGCGGCCCGGTACCGGCCGCTCGCAGGGCGGTCGGTCACCAGCCGGAGGAACGCGGGCACCGCGGTCTCGGGCAACGGCCGGTCGGAGATGTCCTCGCCGGGGAACGCCTCCTGGTGCATCCGGGTACGCAGGTCGCCGGGGTCGACCCACCAGACCCGCAGGTCCGGTTCCTCCGCGGCGAGGATCGCCGACACCTGCTCCAGCGCCGCCTTCCCCGCAGCGTAACCGGCCCAGCCCTCGTACGGCTCGACGGCGGCGTCCGACGTCACGTTGAGCACCGCGCCGCCGTTCGCCCGGAGCGTCGCGTACGCCCGCTGCAGCAGCGCCCACGGCGCCACCAGGTTGGCGTCCAGCACCGAGTGCAGGGCGTCCAGCGGGTACGCGACGACGGCAGGCTGCGGGCTGGGCCCGAGCACGCCGGCGTTGTTCACGAGCAGCGTGAGCCTGCCGAGGTCCTCGGCCGTACGCACCAGCTCGTTGCGGTGGACGGGGTCGGTCACGTCGCCGGGCACGGCGGTGACGCCCGCGACGTCGCCGACCGCTGCCCGCAGCGTGGCGGCGTCGCGGCCGTCGACGACGACCTGCCGGCCGGCGTCCGCGAGTCCCCGCGCCAGCGCGAGCCCGAGCCCGCGGGAGGCGCCGGTCACGATGGCGACTTCGTTGTCTGTCATGCCGTCGAGTCTTCGCCGGCCACGGCGCGGGCACAGCGGTCGCGGAACCGATCCCGGCTCGGTCGTTGGTCCTAGGCCCGTGATCCGATGACGCCGCCGCGGCCGCCGGGTAGCTTTCAGGGCATGACGAAGGAGCAGGCCTCCGAGCTGCACGCGCTCAGCTCCGCCGTGCTCGCCCTCAACCAGCACCTCGACGTGCGCGAGGTGCTGCGGATGGTCGTGTCGTCCGCCCGCGCCCTGCTCGGCGCGCGGTACGCGGCACTCGGCGTGCCCGACGACCACGGCGCGTTCGCGGAGTTCGTCGCCGTCGGCGTCAGCGACGCGCAGTGGCAGGCCATCGGCCCGCTGCCGCGCCAGCACGGGCTGCTCGGCGTGATGCTGCAGGACCCGCACCCGCAACGGCTCGCCGACATCCGCGCGCACCCGCGGTTCGCCGGCTGGCCGAGGGCGCACCCGGCGCTCAAGGACTTCCTCGGCATGCCGATCGTCTCCGACGACGAGATCGTCGGCGCCATCTACCTCGCGAACAAGACCGCGCCCGGCGGTTTCACCGCCGACGACGAGGAGCTGCTCGCCGTCTTCGCCGCCCACGCCGCGATCGCGTTGACGAACGCGCGGTTGTACGAACGCAACCACGAGCTGTCCGTCGTCGAGGAGCGGCACCGGCTGGCCCAGGAGCTGCACGACGCGGTGTCGCAGAAGCTGTTCTCGCTGCGGCTTTCCGCCAGTGCGGTCGCGACGCTCGTCGGCACCGACCCGGGCAGGGCGCGGGACGAGCTGAACCGCGTGCAGGAGCTGGCGTCCGAAGCGCTCGGCGAGCTGCGTTCGGTGATCTGGGAACTGCGTCCCGCCGAACTGGCCGACGACGGCTTCGTCGCCGTGCTCAAGCAGCACGTCCAGGTGCTCGACCGCATCCACGACCCCGAGGTGCTGTGGCGTGCGCGGTGCGTGCCGCACCTGGACGACGACCGCGCCGCCGTCGTCGTGCGGATCGCCCAGGAGGCCCTGCACAACGCGCTGCGGCACGCGCAGCCGAAGCGGGTCACGGTCACGCTCTCGTGCAGGGTCGGCGGCGGTGCGCTGCTGGAGGTGGCCGACGACGGTTCCGGGTTCGACGTCACCGAGGTCGAGCGGACGTCCCGGCGGCTCGGTCTCGGCTCCATGCGCGACCGTGCGCGGGACGCGGGCGGCGAGCTGACCATCGCGTCGAGTCCCGGCAGGGGGACCACCGTGCGGCTGGAGCTGCCGGAAGAGCACAGGAGCTGAGCGAGTGAGCCGGAGGCAGGGGCCGCGACGGAAGGCTGGACCGCGGCGACGATGCCGCGGCCCCTGCCGTAGGGGAACGAGCGGGCGGGTGCGTGAACAATGGCTGACCGGATCAGGGTCCTCGTCGTCGACGACCATCCGGTGGTGCGCCAGGGGTTGCGCGTGTTCCTCGACATCCAGGACGACCTGCAGGTCGTCGGCGAGGCCGCTGACGGGTCCGAGGTGGCCGCGCTCGTGGACGAGCTGCGTCCCGACGTCGTCCTGCTCGACCTGAAGATGCCGGGCGTCGACGGCGTCGAGACGCTGCGGTTGCTCCGCGACCGCCCGGACGCGCCGCGGGTGCTGGTGGTCACCAGCTTCACCGACCCCGCGAGCGTCGTGCCGGCGATGCGTGCCGGCGCGGCGGGTTACGTGTACAAGGACGTCGCTCCCGAGGCGCTCGCGCAGGGCATCAGGTCGGTGCACGCGGGGCACGCGCTGCTCGCGCCGGACGTCGCCGCGCTGCTCGCGTCGGCCGAGCCGCGGGACGAGGGGCTCGCCGACCTCACCGAGCGCGAACGCGAGGTGCTCGCGGAGCTGGCCCGCGGCCGGTCGAACCGCGAGATCGCGCGCGGCTTCGTGCTGTCGGAGAAGACGGTGAAGACGCACGTGTCCAACATCCTGATGAAGCTCGGCGTCGCCGACCGGACGCAGGCCGCACTGTACGCCCAGCGCCACGGCCTGGGCGACGGCTAGGTCACGTCACGCGGGAGCGGACCTGCTCGAAGGCGTAGTACAGCGCGATCAGGAACTGCACGGCCAGCGTCACCGGCGCGGACGCGAACGACAGCGCGATCGTCGCCGCGTACACGAACGTGCCGACGGAGAACCGCAGGACAGACGCGCGCTCGGCGCCGGGGGACATCGGCCGCGCGAGCAGCCGGCCGCGGCGGACGGCGTACGCCCAGATCAGGCTGAACGCGATCGCGGCGAGCGTGAGGTTCGCGCTGTAGACGGCCGCGGCCACGTGGGCGTCGGCGCCGCCCTCGCCGAGGTATTCCGACACCAGGGCCGTCGGGAACGGCAGCAGCGCGGTCCAGAGCAACAGCAGCAGGTTGAGGAACATCAGCCCGCGGTCGGCGCGCACGATCTGGTTGAACATCGAGTGGTGGTTCACCCACATCACGCCGACGACGGCGAAGCTGGTCAGGTACGCGGCGAACTGCGGCCACTCGTCACGTAGGTGTGCCCACAGCTCGCCGTGCGCGACGTCCGACGCGGGCGCCTTCAGCTCCAGCACGAGCAACGTGATCGCGATCGCGAAGACGCCGTCGCTGAACGCCTCGATGCGCGAGGTCTCCTGGTCCCGGCGGGGTTCCGCCGCCGACTCGCTCACGTGGCAGAGCTTGGCACATCGCTCGCGAGCGCGTCGCCCAACGCGGTGGACAGCGCGGCGTCGGCCGCCGCGGCGACGGTGAGGGTCGCGAGCAGGTGGCGGACGAGCAGGTCCTCGACGTCGTCGCGGGCAAGCTCGCGCCCGGCGAGCCAGTCCAGGGTGAGCCGCTCGG
>JAFMQP010000147.1 GCA_017354575.1 Acidothermales bacterium
TGCCGGCGTGCCGCGGTGAACAGGTCGAGCAGGTGCTGCCTGCCGTCCATCCGCACCGTCGAGCGCACGTCGTACCAGCGCGTCCGCTGCCCGTACTCACCGCCGAGCGGGGTGAACGTCTGCGACGTGTGGTCGATGCCGGAACCGAAGAGCAGGAACGGCATCGCGCAGACCCGCACGGTGTTGTATCCACGCTCCACGGCGGCGGCGAAACACGCGTCGAGGTCGGCGAACGCGTCGCCCTCACCCGCCCGCACGTACCAGGAGAAGTCCCAGAGCGTGACGGTCAACCGGTCGGGCAGGTGCTCGGGGAGTTCCACGGGCATCGACACTCTCCTGTGATCACTTGGTCGAGCCGACCAGCAGGCCGGAGACGAAATGGCGCTGGAACGCGAAGAACACGATCGCGGTCGGGATGGCCGCGGTGATCGCGCCGGCGGCGACCACGTTCCACTGGCTGACGTAGCCGCCCTGCAGGTTCAGCAACGCCGCCGTAGCCGGGAACTTGGTCTGCGTCCGCAGCACGGTCAACGCCCACAGCAGGTCGTTGAAGATCCATGTCGTCGCGAGGGCCGCGATCGCCGCGATCGCGGGCCGCGACAACGGCATGATGACCCGGGCGTAGACCTGCATCGGTCCCGCGCCGTCGACGATCGCCGCCTCGGTGATCTCGCGCGGGATCGCGCGCATGAACCCGTGCAGCACGAACGTGTAGAAGCCGAGCCCGAACCCGACGTGGATCGCCACGACGCCGACGAGCGTGTCGTACGTGCCGATGTTCTCGGACATCTTCGCCACGGGGATGATCAGCACCTGTGGGGGCAGCAGGTTACCCGCGAGCATCGCCAGCAGCACGACGCGGCGGTACGGGATCTCGTATCTGGAAAGCCCGAACGCCGCCATCGACGCGAGCAGCAGCGCGATCACCACGGCGGGCACGGTGATGAGCGCGCTGTTGAGCAGTGCCTGCCCGATCTGGCCGTCCGTGAACGCCGTGACGAAGCCCTCGACCGTCACCGACGTCGGCAGCGCGCCCAGACCGCGTGCCGAGATGTCGTCGAACGACCGCACCGCGACGAAGATGACGAACACCATCGGAGCGATCCACAGCACCGAGATCGGCGCCATGATCGCGTGGAACAGCACACCCGAGCGCCTGCGGCGACCCGCGTGCCTGGCCGTGGTGTCGACCCGCTCGCTCGGTGCTCGCCGTGCCTGTGCGACGGCCATGTCAGATCACCTCCTGGCGGGCGGCGCGGACCAGGTAGGTGATGATGAACCCGAGTGCGAGCAGGAAGATCACCACCGCGAGCGCGGAACCGTAACCGAGGTTGAGGAACGTGAAGCCCTGCTCGAACATGTACGTGGAGAGCAGTTCGGTGGAGTGGTACGGCCCGCCGCCGGTCATCGTCCACACGATGTCGAACGTGCGCAGCGAATCGATGACGGTGACCGCGAACACCACCGTGTTGACGCCGCGAAGCTGCGGCATCGTCACGTACCTGAACCGCTGCCACGCGCTCGCGCCGTCGATCGCGGCGGCGTCGTCGAGCGTCGGGTCGCATCCCTTCAGCCCGGCGAGGTACAGCACCATCAGGTACCCGACCTGCCGCCACACCGCCGCGACGAGCACCGCCCACAGCGCGGTGTCCGGGTCGGCAAGCCACTGCTTCGCGAACGCGCCGAGCCCGACGCCGCCGACCACGGAGTCGACGACGCCGTCGGGCTGGTAGAGGACGCGCCAGAACAGCCCGGTGACGGCGAGCGAGAACACCATCGGCAGGTAGATCGCGCTGCGGTACAACCCGACCAGTCGCCGTGGCCGGTTCAACGCGACCGCGAGCGCGAGGCCGCCGATCACCGAGAGCCCGCCGAACCCGACCAGCCAGATCACGTTGTTGACCAACGCCTGCCGGAAGACCGGGTCCGACGCCATGCTCGTGTAGTTCCGGAACCCGACGAACTGCGGCGGGCCGGCGCCGTTCCACTTGGTCAGCGACAGCCAGAGGCTGTTGACCGCCGGCCAGAACACCCAGACCGCCTCGACCACGACCGGCACGGCCACGAACAGCCAGACTCCGCCTGGAACCTCGCGGAGCCTTCGCCGCATCGCCGACGACCGTGGTCGGGCGAGCGTCACTTGTGCCATACCCGCTCGGCGTCCGCCTGCCATGCCGTGAGGATCTTGTCGACCTGGTCGGGGTGGTCGAGGAACTTCGTGAGCGCCGTGTCCGCCGTCGTCTGCAGCTCGTCCGAGGAGTCCCTGTTGAAGAACTGGGTGAGGTCCTTGGACTCGTTGAGGAACTGGATGCCCTTCTGCACGAGCGGGGAGAACTTCGACGTGTCGACCTTCGGCGACGTCGGCAGGTTCGACGACGCCGACTCCTGGATGTACTTCTGCTCGGCCGCGGGCGAGGCGAGGTACGCCAGGAGCTGCTTGGACTCCTTGACGTGCTTGCTCTTCGCGCTGGCGAAGTACCCGTCCGTCGGCGCCTCCTCCGCCACCGGCACCGACGTGTCGAGGATCGGGACGCGGAAGAAGTCGATGTCGTCGGCGGCGTCCTTCGGCACGGCGGCGGTCATGAACGCGCCGGTGAGGTACATGGCGTCCTTGCCCTGCACCAGCGGCGTGACGGCCTGCGTGACGTCCAGCGACTTGCCCTTCGGGTCGATGAACGGCAGCAGCTCCTTGTACGCCTTCATCACGTCCTTGACCTCCGGGCTGTCGAACCGGTGCTTGCCGGCGAGCAGGTCCCGGTGGAAGGTCGCGCCGTTGATCCGGAGGTCGAGGTAGTCGAACCACCCGGACGCCACCCACGGCTGCCCGGCGCCGGTGCCCATGGAAAGCGGCACGACGCCCTTGCCCTTGAGCGTGCGGCACAGCTTGAGGAAGCCGCTCCAGGTCTCGGCCGGCTCGACGCCCCACTTCTGGAACATCGACTTGCGGTAGAAGATCCCCCACCAGTAGTAGCTGGTGGGAACGAAGATCTGCCGGCCCTTGTCGTCGGTGGAGAGCTTCTTCAGCGCGGGCGAGAACTTCGCGCACGCGCCCGAGCCCTCCCACATGTCGGACACGTCGAGCAGGAACCCCTTGCTCGCGTAGTCGCGCGCGACCGAACCCGCGTACCAGGTGAGCACGTCCGGAGGGTTCGAGGAGTTCAGGTAGGTGGGCAGCTGCGCCCGGAACTGCTCGAGCGCGACGAAGTTCAGTGTCACCTGCTGCTTCTTGTAGTCCGCGATGATGTCCTGCAACGCCTTCTTCGGTTGCGGCGTGCTCAGCGTCGCCTGCAGCGTGAGCTTGCCGGTGGAGCCGGAGCCCGAAGAGCTCGAGCCCCCGCTGACGCAGCCACCGAGCGCGACGGCACCGCCGAGTGCGGCCGCGCCGGTCAGGAACCCCCGCCTGCTCACCATCGAGCCTGCCATCGTCCTGCCCTTCGTCCAGAGAAATAGTCATACAAAAGTATTTGATGGTAGGTTTCCTAGCAACCCCTGCGAGAGGCGGAGTTGGTGCGGGAACGGTTCAGCGGAGCGTCTGCCGTGGTGACGGGCGCGGCGTCCGGCATCGGTGCCGCGACCGCCCGCCGACTCGCCGCCGAGGGCGCCCGGGTCGTGCTGGTCGACGTCGACGACGCCGGCCTTCCCGGTGTCGCCAAGGCGATCGACGCCGACGGCGGCGTGGCGGCGACCGTACCAGGCGACGTCGCCGACCCGGAACTGTGGCAGCGCGTCCACGACACGGTCGAGGCCACGGACGGCCGGCTCGACGTGCTGCACAGCAACGCGTTCATCGACCGGATCACCCCCGCGCACGAGCTGAGCCCGGAGGAGTGGAACCGCGTCCTCGCCGTCGACCTCACCGCCGCGTACCTTGCGGTACATGCACTGCACCCGCTGTTCCGACCCGGTACGGCGATCGTGCTGACCTCGTCGGTGCACGCGCTGGTCGGCCTGCCCGGGCATCCCGCGTACGCCGCCGCCAAGGGCGGGCTGCGCTCGCTCGCCCAGCAGCTCGCCGTCGAGTACGGGCCGGACGTGCGGGTCAACAGCGTGCTGCCGGGGCCGATCCGTACCGGGGCGTGGGCGGGCATCGACGAGGCGGCGCAGGCCAGGAGCGCGGCGCAGACGGTCGCCGGGCGGATGGGTACGGCCGACGAGGTGGCCTCGGCCGTCGCGTTCCTCGCCTCACCGGAGGCGTCGTACGTCACCGGCGCGTCGCTCGTCGTGGACGGCGGGTGGAGCATCGTCAAGGACAGCGCATGACCCCTCTCGGGCGGGGGCCGGCGGGGAGGATCGGCGGATGAGCGCGTACCCGCAGCGGGGAATGCACGGTGCTGCCGTCAACGAGATCGGGCGGCGGATCCTGGCCGGCCAGCTCGAGCCCGGGTCGATCCTCACCATCGAGGACCTGGAGCACGAGTTCTCCGCCAGCCGCACCGTCATCCGCGAGGCGCTGCGCGTGCTCGCCGCGAAGGGGCTCGTGGACGCGCGACCCAAGCGCGGCACGTTCGTCCGGCCGCGCGACGACTGGAGCCTGCTCGATCCCGACGTGCTGCGCTGGCAGTTCGAACGCCCCGTCGACAGCCACCAGTTCTTCGACAACCTGGCCGAGGTGCGCGCGATCGTCGAACCGGCCGGCGCCCGGCTCGCGGCCGCCCGGCGTACCGACGAGGACCTCGCCGAGCTCGCCGACAGCCTCGCCGCGTCCGCCGAACCCGCGGCCTCACCCGAGGAGGTCGTCGCGGCGGACATCCGGTTCCACCGGGCGCTGCTGTTCGCGACGCACAACGAGCTGCTGCAGCGGATGGAGATCGTGATCGAGACGGGACTGCGTGCCCGCGACCTGCTCGTGCACGGCAAGGGCACCTGGGCGGACGCCGTACCCGCGCACCGCGCCGTCCTGGACGCCGTCGCCGGGCGGGACGAGGATGTCGCGCAGCAGGCGATGGGCGCGTTGCTCGAGCAGGCCAGCCGCGACTTCGCGGCGCTCGGGGACGGCGGGGGTTCCGGGGGTGGCGGGGTAGTCGGGCACGGCGGGGGACGCGCATGAAGGTGACGAGCGTCGAGACGTTCCTGTTGCCGCCGCGCTGGCTGTTCTGCCGCATCGAGACCGACGACGGGATCGTCGGCTGGGGCGAGCCGGTGGTCGAGGGCCGCACGGAGACCGTCCGCGCGGCCGTGCACGAGCTCGCCGAGAACCTCGTCGGCCAGGACCCGCTGCGCATCGAGGACCACTGGCAGGTGCTCACCAAGGGAGGCTTCTACCGCGGCGGTCCGGTGCTCTCCAGCGCCGTCGCGGGCATCGACCAGGCGCTCTGGGACATCGCCGGGAAGGCCTACGACGCCCCTGTGCACGCGCTGCTCGGCGGCCCGGTACGCGACCGCGTGCGCGTCTACTCGTGGGTCGGCGGCGACGAGCCGGCCGCGCTGGCCGACGCCGTGCGGGCGCAGGTCGATGCGGGCATGACCGCGGTCAAGATGAACGCCTCCGGCCGCATGTCGCGGCTCGCCACGCTCGCCGAGACGTCCGAGGTCGTCGAACGCCTCGCGACCGTCCGCGAGGTGCTCGGCCCCACGCGCGACGTCGCGATCGACTTCCACGGCCGGGTGTCGGCGGCGAATGCCCGCCGCATCCTTCCGCTGCTCGCCGAGTTGCACCCGCTGTTCGTCGAGGAGCCCGTGCTGCCCGAGCACCGGCACCTGTTGCCCGGCGTCGTCTCGGCCAGCTCGGTGCCGATCGCCACCGGCGAGCGGTACTACTCGCGCACCGACTTCCTGCCCGCCCTGCAGGCAGGCGTCGCCGTCGTCCAGCCCGATCTCTCGCACGCCGGCGGGATCTCCGAGGTGCGCAGGATCGCCGCCCTCGCCGAGACGTGGGACGTGCCGTTGGCACCGCACTGCCCGCTGGGACCGGTGTCGCTCGCGGCCGGCCTGCAGGTGGCGTTCGCGACGCCGAACTTCCTCATCCAGGAGCAGAGCCTCGGCATCCACTACAACATCGGCAACGACCTGCTCGACTACCTCGTCGACCCCGAGGTGTTCCGGTTCGTCGACGGGCACGTCGCGAGGCCCACAGCGCCGGGTCTCGGTATCAGCATCGACGAGGACGCCGTCCGCCGCGCCGACGCCGTCGGCCACCACTGGCGTTCACCGGTCTGGCGCCACTTCGACGGTTCCTTCGCCGAGTGGTGACCGCATGACCCCTGAACAGTTGCGGGACGCGCTGCGCGGGCATCGGCTCGTCGCGATCGTGCGCGGCCGTGCACCCGACGCGGCGCTCCGCACGGTCGTGACGCTGGTCGAGTGCGGCGTGCGGCTCGTCGAGGTGTCGTTGTCGACGCCGGACGCCGTCGCGGTGATCGCGCGGGCGCGCGGGGAGGTCGGCACCGCCTGCGTGCTCGGCGCGGGCACCGTGCTGGAACCCGGTGACGTGCGGCCGGTCGCCGACGCGGGTGGCGCGTACGTCGTCACGCCGGCCCACACCGGGGCGGAGGCGGTGGCGCACGAACTCGGGTTGCCCGTGCTCGCAGGGGCGTTCACCCCGTCGGAGATCCTCGCCGCGCACGAGTCGGGTGCCGCGGCGGTCAAGCTGTTCCCGGCATCGCTGCACGGTCCTGCGTACCTGCGCGCGCTTCGCGACCCGCTCCCCCACGTGCCGCTCGTTCCCGTCGGCGGCGTCGACGCCGACGCGGCACACGCCTACCTGGAGGCCGGTGCGGTGGCCGTCGGCGTCGGCTCACCGCTCGTGGGTGACGCCGCGTCGGGCGGCTCGCTGGACGACCTGCGCAAGCGCGCCGCCGTGTTCCTCGCCGCGACGGAGCGCAGGTGACCGCGGCGCCCGACGTGTTCGACGTGCTCACCTTCGGCGAGACGATGGCCAACCTGCGCGGGCAGGGCGCGATGCGGCTCGGCGGCACGTTCAAGATGACGGTCGCCGGTGCCGAGAGCAACGTCGCCGTCGGCCTGGCACGCCTCGGGCATAGGGTCCGCTGGGCCGGTCGGGTCGGCGCGGACGAGACCGGCGCGCTGGTGCTGCGCACACTGCGCGCCGAGGGCGTGGACGTCACGGCGGCGGGCGTCGACGAAGACGCGCCGACGGGGCTGATGCTGCTCGAGCACCGCACGGCCGACCTCGTCCGCGTCGAGTACCACAGGAAGGGTTCTGCCGCCTCGCGCATCCGCCCCGCCGCGTTGACGCCCGCGCTCGCGGACGGCGCCCGGCTGTTGCACGTCACCGGCATCACGCCCGCGCTCTCCCCCACCGCCGCCGACTCCGTCGCCGCCGCGGTCGAGCACGCGCACGCGCACGGGTGGACGGTCTGCCTCGACGTCAACCACCGCCCCCGGCTGTGGTCGCGGGCCGACGCCGCCCGCGCGCTGCGTCCGCTGCTGTCCGGCGTCGACATCCTGGTGGCGTCCGCCGACGAGCTCGCCATCGTCGTCGACGACGAGCAGGAGCCGGAGAAGGCCTTACTGGGCAACGGGATCCGCGAAGTCGTCGTCACCGACGGCAAGGCCGGCGCGCATGTCGTCGACGGAACAGGGCGGATCGCGCGGCCGGCGGCGTCGGTCACCGCAGTCGACCCGGTCGGTGCGGGCGACGCGTTCGTCGCCGGCTACCTGTCCGCCCGGCTGGACGGGCTACCGGTCACCGAACGACTCGACCGCGCGGTAGCCGTCGCCGGGTTCGCCGTCGCGACGTACGGCGACTGGGAGGGCCTGCCCACGCGAGCGGAGCTGGCCCTGGCCGGTCACCGCGACGGCACCGTCCGCTGAAACGCGTCGGTGCCAGGGATCACCGTTGCGACCCCTGGCACCGACGACTACGGAGAACGGGTTACTTGGTCCAGCTGTCGGTCAGGCTCTTGTTCTGCGAGACCCAGGTCTTGACCGCGGCGCTGAGCGGCGCACCGGTCTTGTTGTGGGTCTGCTTCTCCAAGCCCTGCAACTGGTCGGCGTTGAGCTTGAAGTTCTTCAGCCAACCCTGGACCTTCGGGTCGTTCTTGGCGAACTTCTTGGACATGATCGTGTGGATCTTGTCCGGCTGACCCCACGCCTTCTTCGGGTCGCTCAGGTAGTGGATCTTGTACGTGGAGAACGCCCAGTGCGGACGCCACAGCGTCACGACGATCGGCTTCTTCGCCGAGTACGCCTTCTGCAGCGCCGCGAGCATGGCAGGCGTACTGCTCTGCACGAGCGCCTTGCTGTCGATCCCGTACGCAGGCAGCACCTTGTGCTGCGCGAGGTCCATCTCACCCGCGGACGCCTCGATGCCGGTGACCTTCCCGCCGAACTCCGACATGTGCGCCTTCAGGTCCGCCAGCGTCTTCACGTTCGTGACGTAGTCGGGGACGGCGAGACCGAGGTCGGCCGGCTCGTACCAGACACCGACGTCGTCGACCTTGGGCCCGAACTGCTTCCAGTACTTGGCGTGCGTGTTCGGGAGCCAGGCGTCCATGAAGAAGCTGAGGCTGCCGCTCGCCACGCCGGAGAACAGCGGGCCGGCGTCGAGCTGCTGCACGGTGACCTTGTAGCCCTTGGCCTCGAGCAGCTGCTTCCACAGCTCGGTGACGGCGATGTCCTCGTCCCAGGGGATCATGCCGATGGTGACCTGCTTCGAGCCGGAGCCGCCCCCGCCGCCTCCACCGCCGAGGCTCTTGCCTCCGCCGCT
>JAFMQP010000148.1 GCA_017354575.1 Acidothermales bacterium
GAAGCCACGGTTCGTCGAGTGAGGTGCCGGAGCGGCCGAGTGAGGTGAGCCGGAGCGCGCACGCGCCGTCATACGGCGTCAGCCGACGGCGTCCATCGCATCGGCGGGACGGCGGCGGCGCAGCGCGGCGAACCGGCCGCGGGGGCCGCGGTCCCTGCCCGCGATCTCGCCGCGCCTGACCTCCGTGCCCGGGTCGCGGGACGCCTCCGCCGCGGCAAGCCGCACGGGCAGCGTGCCCACGGGCCGCGCCTCCTCCTCCTCGCCGGCCGGCTCGACGCCGACGGCGCCGACGACGGACGGCAGCATCGCCTCGGCTGCGGCGGCGTAGCCGGCGGCGGAGGGGTGGAAGCGGTCCTGGCTGAACAGCTCGTGCGGTCGCTGAGCGAACGCGGGGCCGAGCAGGTCGCCGAGCGACACCGCCCTGGCGCCCTTCTCGACGCACGCGACGGCCTGCAGGGTCGCGAGCTGCCGGCAGCGGGCGCGGCAGAGGGTGCGCAGCGGCTGCGAGATCACCTGGATCATGCCGAGGTCCGGGCAGGTGCCGACGACGACCGCCGCGCCGGCGGCGCGCAACCGGGCGATCGCGTCGCCAAGCTCCCGTGCGCAGGCGATCGGCTGCCGCAGGTGCGTGACGTCGTTCGCTCCGATGATGATGACCGCGATGTCCGGGCCCGGCACCTCCGTCAACGCCGCCGACACCTGCTCGGCGAGGTCGCACGACTGCGCGCCGACCTTCGCGACGCCGTGCACCCGCACCGCGCGTCCCGACGCCTCGGACAGGCCGAGCGCGAGCCGGCCGCCCGGCGTCTCGGCCGGTTCGTACGCGCCGAGGCCGGCCGCCGACGAGTCGCCGACGATCACCAGGGTGAGCGCGTCGTCGTCGACGACGCCCGGCGCGGCATACCGGCCGTTCACATCCGGCGGCTCCGACGAGGGCGGGCCGACCGTGCGCCGGGCGAGCGCGCCCTCGACCGCGAGGAAGAACACCGTGGACGCGCCGAGCACGCCCATGCCACCGCCGCCGTACACCGCCGCGGTGGCGAACCTCCGCGCAATGGACATCGTGACTCCGCTCCTCCTCCTGTGTCGTTCGTCCTGAAGTCACCACCACTCGTCACTCACGGTATTTCGGCATCGGCCCGGCTTGCGTCACTCCACGCGCGAGTGTGGGGAATTACGCCCGCACGCCGCCGACCGTTCACGAGCCGTATCCCGCCACGTTTCGACGCTATCCGCGGGCACCGACGGCCGCACTGGTGCTGGCTCCCGTGTCCGTGGTCGGGCGAGCCCTACGCTGGACCCGTGGACGTCAACGAGAACGTGCTCGACCTCGTCGGGAACACGCCGCTGGTGCGGCTCGCTCACCTGGACGCGGGGCTGCCGTGCCCCGTCTACGCCAAGGTCGAGTACTTCAACCCGGGCGGCTCGGTGAAGGACCGCATCGCGTTGCGCATGGTCGAGGACGCCGAACGCAGCGGCGCGCTGAAGCCGAACGGCACGATCGTCGAGCCGACGTCGGGCAACACGGGTGTCGGCCTCGCGATGGTGGCGCAGGCACGCGGGTACCACTGCGTGTTCGTGTGCCCCGACAAGGTCTCGGCCGACAAGATCGACGTGCTCCGCGCGTACGGCGCCGAGGTGGTGGTCTGCCCGACCGCGGTGCCACCCGAGCACCCGAACTCGTACTACAGCGTCTCCGACCGGCTCGCCAGGGAACGTCCGGACGCGTGGAAGCCGGACCAGTACGCCAACCCCGCGAACCCGCGGTCGCACTACGAGACGACCGGTCCTGAGCTGTGGCGGCAGACCGACGGCCGCATCACGCACTTCGTCGCGGGCATCGGCACTGGCGGCACCATAAGCGGCACCGGGCGCTACCTGAAGGAGCGGTCGGACGGCCGCGTGCAGATCGTCGGCGCCGACCCCGAGGGCTCGGTCTACTCGGGCGGCAGCGGCCGCCCGTACCTCGTCGAGGGCGTCGGCGAGGACTTCTGGCCGGCCGCGTACGACCGGGAGATCTGCGACCGCATCGTGGCCGTCACCGACAAGGACTCCTTCACGATGACCCGCCGGCTCGCCCGCGAGGAGGCGCTGCTCGTCGGCGGCTCGTGCGGCATGGCCGTTGCCGCGGCGCTCACCGTCGCGCGCGACCGCGGCCCGGACGACGTCGTCGTCGTGCTCCTGCCCGACGGCGGCCGCGGCTACATCTCGAAGGTGTTCAACGACGAGTGGATGGCGCGGTACGGGTTCCTCGACGCGGACAGCGAGACCACCGTCGGCGACGTGCTGCGCCGCAAGGGCAGCATGATCCCGGCGCTGGTGCACGCGCATCCCAACGACACGGTCAGGGAGGCCGTCGACATCCTGCGCGAGTACGCCGTCTCGCAGATCCCCGTCGTCAACGCGGAGCCGCCCGTGATGGCCGCGGAGGTCGCGGGCTCGGTGACCGAGCGGGAGCTGCTCGAGGCCCTCTTCACCGGGCAGGCCAGGCTTGCCGACCGCGTCGAGCAGCACATGTCGGCGCCGCTGCCGATCCTCGGGTCGGGTCAGCCGGTGTCGGACGCGCTCGCCGCGCTCGAGACCAGCGACGCCGTCATGGTGAACGTCGACGGCAAGCCGACCGGCATCGTCACCCGGCAGGACCTGCTTGCGTTCCTCGCCACCGGCTGAGACTCAGCGCCGCGGGTACGTCCCCGTCGCCTGCTTGTAGGCGCTGTTCGCCTCGTACCAGCCCTTCGCCGGCTGCCGCCAGAACAGCAGTAGCACCACGACGGCGATGGCGAGGCCGACGACGGCGAACGGCAGCTGCGCGCGGCTCACCGTCTCCTGCGCGTAGGCGAACGGGGTGAACACCACGCTCACCAGGGAGACGGCCAGGAAGACGGTCAGCACGACCCGCGCCCAGTTACGCCCCTGCCACGCCTTGACGACGAAGAGCACCCAGGCCACCAGCCAGATCAGGCTGATGACGATCGTCGCCGCCATCACCGCCGTGACCAGGGTCTGCATCAGCTGCGGGTCGACGCCGGGCTGCGCGGGCTGCTGTGCCAGCATCCGCCGGTAGGTCGACGGGAGGAAGACGATCGTGCTGATGTCGCCGAGCACGATCTGCACGAGCAACAGGATCCCGGCGACCCGCACCTGCGTGGGCGCCCGGCCGGGAGCCGGTGGTGCCGCCCCGTACGCCGGTCCGGGGGACGGTGCCTGCCCGTACGGTTGCTGGCCCTGCGGCGGCTGCCCGTACTGCGGCCGGCCCTGCGGTGCCGGCGTACCGCCCGGCGGCTGCCACGGCTGCTGCTCGGACATCGTGCCTCCCCGGGCCCGACGATGGCGTGGCAGTGAAGATACCCCTACGGGAGCGCCGTAGTCTCGCGGCATGACCCATGGTTTCGAGACTCGCGCGATCCACGCGGGGCAGGACGCCGAGCCGCACACCGGCGCCGTCGTGCCGCCGATCTACCAGGTGTCCACGTACAAGCAGGACGCGGTGGCGATGCCACGGGCCGGCTACGAGTACAGCCGCTCGGCGAACCCGACGCGTACCGCGCTCGAGGAGTGCCTGGCGTCCCTCGAGGGCGGCGCGCGCGGGCTCGCGTTCGCGTCCGGGCTGGCGGCCGAGGACACCCTGCTGCGCACCGTCTGCGTGCCCGGCGACCACGTCGTGATCCCCGGCGACGCGTACGGCGGCACCTACCGGCTGTTCGCGAAGGTCGAGGAACGCTGGGGTCTGGCGTACACCCCGGCCGACCTCGCCGACCTCGACGCCGTACGCGGCGCCGTCCGCCCGGGCGAGACCACGGTGGTCTGGGTCGAGACGCCGACCAACCCGCTGCTCGGGGTCGCCGACATCGCGGGTCTCGCCGGTGTCGCGCGCGACGCGGGTGCGCTGCTCGTGGTCGACAACACGTTCGCGTCGCCGTACCTGCAGCAGCCGCTCGCGCTCGGCGCCGACGTCGTCGTGCACTCGACCACGAAGTACCTCGGCGGGCACTCCGACGTCGTCGGTGGTGCGCTCGTCGCGGCTGACGCGGAACTGGGGGAGCGGCTCGCGTTCCACCAGAACGCGATCGGCGCGGTCGCGGGGCCGTTCGACGCGTGGCTCACGCTGCGCGGCGTGCGCACCCTCGGCGTCCGCATGGACAGGCACTGCGACAACGCCGAGCGCGTGGTCGCGGTGCTCGCCGCGCACCCGCGCGTCACCGAGGTGCTCTACCCGGGCCTGCCGGGCCACCGCGGCCACGACGCCGCGGTCAAGCAGATGCGGCGGTTCGGCGGGATGGTGTCGTTCCGGCTCGCCGGCGGCGAGGCCGAGGCGGTGCGCGTCTGCGAGCGCGCGGAGGTGTTCACGCTCGGCGAGTCGCTCGGCGGCGTCGAGTCGCTCATCGAGCACCCGGGCCGGATGACGCACGCGTCCGCCGTGGGTTCGCCGCTCGAGGTGCCGGCCGACCTCGTCCGGCTGTCCGTGGGCATCGAGACGGCCGACGACCTGCTCACCGACCTCGGCCACGCACTCGACTGAGGCCGATCACCGGAGGACGGTGAGCCACGCCACGCGGAACGGCGTACCGGACGGGCAGTCGTGCGAGGCGGTCGGGTCGCTACGCCCGCGGAGCAGCACCTCCTGGCCGACGCGGAGCGTGGTCGTCTGCCGGCCGACGAGGCTGAGGTCGCCGTCGTCGGTGCGGACGAGCACGCAACCGCCCGGACCCGTCGCGACCACCGTGCCGCGGATCGCCGAACCGATCGCCGGCACCGGATCGCGCCCGCTCTCCACCTGGGGACCCCCATCGTGGCCCTGACCCCTCGCGGGGACCCCCATTGTCGCGATGGCCACAGTGGAGGTCCCCAGCGGGGATCGGGTCACCCGGCGCGCAGGCGCCAGACGCCGCGGCCGTGCGTTGCCGCGTAGAGCTGGCTGCCCTGCTGGTCCAGCGTCAGGCCGTACACAGCCACCTTCGGCAGGCCCGGTGTGGCGACCCAGCTGTCGCCGCCCGCGGCGCGGGTGAGCACGCCGAAGTCGGTGCCGACGAACAGTGCCTTGGTGCCCGGCACGTACGCGATGTCGGTGATCGGCTGGTCACCGAGGTCCAGGCTCAGGTCACGCGCGGTGCCGGTGCCGTTCGCCGGGTCCCAGTTGATCTCGTACACGTGCCCGCCCGGTGCGTACGCCGAGTAGCCCGAGTACGAGACGAAGACGTGGTCCGGGTCGCTCGGGTCGACCGAGATACCCGACACGAACCTCGTCGGCAGCCCCAGCTTCCTGTCGATCCGCTGGTACGTCACGTCGCCCGCGTTCTTCGCGTCGGCGTTGGTCGAGACGAACAGCCGGCCGAGGCGGGTGCCCGCCCACAGCGTCGACCGGTCGCTCGTCGCGCGCTCGACGGCGACGACGTAGTTGTTCGCGCCCGGGCTGTCGTTGCCCCAGGCCGCCGAGGACAGGTCGCCGTCGTCCCCACCGAGCGGCTCGAAGTCGCCACACGGCTGGGGGCGGTGGGCGTAGTCACCGGTCAGCTCGTTGCAGTACTTGTCGAGGAAGGCGCGGTCACCGCCGTTGTCGGTGGTACGCCACACGTGCTGCAGCCCGTCGAACACCGTGCCGCCGACGACCGGGTCGGCGGTCAGCGGCGTGTAGAACGACGCGGCCTCCTGGGAGTCGAGCAGCCTGTCGCTGATGAAGTCCCAACCGAGCGGGTCGGAGCCGTTGAAGTTCACGTCGTGCTGCGGCGAGAAGTACGAGTGGAACCGGATCTTCGACGTGTCCGCGTCGAACCCGGACTGGCCGCCGTCGCCGCCGACCGACTCGATCCAGGACCGGCCGGCGCCGCCCTCCCACGTGCCGTTGTCCTGCGTGCCGCCCTGGACGGTGCCCGAGGCGAGCGAGACGCTCTGGAACTGCAGCGACGCGAGGCCGGAGTTGACCTGCTGGTTGAGCGTCGGGATCGCCGACAGGTACTGCTCGCAGTCGGTGAGCTCGGCGCCGGAAAGGCCGCGTGCCGTGCAGTCCGCGCTGTGGTCCACGAACGGGCCCGACTGCCGGACGACGCCGCCGTCCGACGCCGTGAAGAACGCCTCCGTCGGGGAGTTCGGCACGAACGCCAGCGCGTGCTGGTCGGGGTGCAGGCCGTTCGGGCGCGCCTGCGCGTCGTTGGTCATGTCGGTGACGTGGACGCCCTCGTCGGTGGACCGGACGACCGCGCGGCCGTTGGAGCTACCGGGCCCGCCGAACGCGATCAGCTCGTCGTAGTTCATCGACCCGGACAGGTAGACGGTGTCCGGCTTGTTCGGCGGCGTCGTCACGACCATGTCGTACGAGCACTGCGTCTGGCAGAAGTTGTACGAGCCGTAGCCGGGGGTCCCCGGCGTGGCGTTCGACAGCGCCGTCCACGACGGGTTCGCTGCGCGCGCGTCGTCGGTGCGGAGCAGGCCGGAGACCTGGTCCTTGAAGTACGTCGCGTCGCCGAGGTAGACGCGCGTCTTGCCGTCCGGCGTCTTCGTCGCCGCGAACTCGACCCGGTTCGTCGAGCTGGTGGCCGCGGCGCCCGGGTTGTGGATCGAGTAGATCCGCTTCCAGTCACCCGACCCGGTGCGGCGGTAGAGGCCGTAGTCGAACATCGAGGCGTAGACCGTGCCCGGGTCGCCCGGGTCGGTCTGGATCTTCGAGATGCCGCCGCGGAAGAAGTCGTCACCCGTCGGCGATCCGGGATTCACCGTGTCGGACTGCTCGGACAGGCTGAGCTTCCAGCTCGCGCCGCCGTCGGAGCTCTCGTAGAGGCCGACGGTGGCGGCGCCCGGAGGCGTGTAGCGCCCGCCGTTGACCGACGACGAGCCGTGCCGCGCGACGGCGGTGCCGACGTAGAGGTGCTGCGGGTCGGTCGGGTCGACCTCGACGGCCGCGACGGACCGGTTGAGCGCGAAGTCCTTCGTGCCGACGGACGTGTCGACGTGGGTGAACGTCCTGCCGGCGTCGGTCGACTTGTACAGGCCGACGCCGGCCTCGGAGTCGGACGACCCGTTCGGCTCGCCGGTCCCGACGTAGAGCGTCGTGCCGGCGAGGGTGACCGAGCCGACCGCGTTCGACGGGATGTCGTCGCCGATGTGCTTCCATATCGGCTTGTTGGCGAGACCGTTCGTGGTCTTCCACACGCCGCCGCCTGCCGTGCCGGCGTACACGGTGCACGTCGCCGCCGAGCAGTCCGGCGCGATCGCCAGCGAGGTGGTGCGGCCGGAGACCACGGTCGGGGTGCCGGTGTAGGTGACCGGGCCGGGGACGCTGCCCGTCGTCGGGCCGAGCTCGCTCCAGGACTGCGCCGAGCCGAGGCCCTGTGCCTTGCGCAGCGTCGTCTTGCCGGTCGCCGAGCCGTACCGGGTGCGGGCGCGCTGGAACGCCGTCTCGGCCTTGTCCTGCTGGGCTTCGGCGACCGACTGCCGCGGCAGCGCGCGTGCGTCGTACGCCTCCTGCGCCGGGCCGTCGGTGACCTCGCGGCTGGCCTCGCCGCCGTGCTCCTCGAGCTTCTCGCTCACGTACGCGAGCGGCAGCCGGTGCTTGGCGAGGCCGGGGTGCTTCTCCAGCGCCTCGGCGAGTCGCTTGGAGCCCTCCTCCTCGCCGCCGCGGCCGGAGAACCGCCACGGTGCGACGAGCGCGAGGACGACGGCGACCACCGCGAGGGCGGCGACGCCGATGAGCAGCTTGTTGCGCCGTGACACACCTGCCATCGGGGCTCCGTTCAGAAGGCACCGGAAGCTGAAGCATCACTGAGGGTACGCGAGGTCCGGTGGCACGCAACGGGTTCGATGCCCACCGTGCCCATCATGACGGTACGTGACCGTCCTCGCTCAGCCGCCGGGACGCCACACCATGAAGACCAGGATCACCAGCCAGAGCGCCCCGATGACCGCGGAGAACGCCGCGATCCGGCCGGTCTGGACGTGCGGGTGGGAGCCCGGGGCGGTGCGCTGGGTGGGTTTCGTCTCCGCGGTCTCCCCGCCGTCCGCGGGCGCCGCCCCGGCGGGCTCTGCCGGTGCGGCGTCCGCCTCGAGCGCGCGGATGGCACTGGTCTGGTCGCGCTGCACGATCGCGAACAGCAGGACGAACGCGACGACGAACAGGGTCATCGACGCAGTGAGCCACGGCCGTTCGAGATGCTCCCGGCCGGCGCCGAGGCCGCTCGCGAAGACGAGGATGGTGAGCAGCCCGAACACGCGCGTGGTGAGCCGCAGGAACCGGACCACCTGCAGCTGTCCTGAGCGGATGAAGCGAGGCGTGAACGAGGTGGCCATCGTGACCGGTCCCACGCAGAAGATCGCCGCCGCGACGTGTACCCACAGCAGCAGGTGATCGAGGAACATGCGTCCAAGCTAGCGAGTGCGGCAGGTGCGGGCGAGCGGATCGCCGGCGCCCGTCGTTCCTGGTGGGACAATCGTCGCATGATCATCGTCGGCGGTGAGGCTCTCATCGATCTCGTGCCCGCACCCGCCGGCGGGCCGAGGGCCTGGCGCGCGTTGCCGGGGGGCAGTCCGGCGAACACGGCCGTCGCCGCCGCACGCCTCGGCCACCCCACCGGGTTCCTCGCCCGGCTCTCGACGGACGTGTTCGGCGAGGAGATCCGCGGCCACCTGGCCGACTCCGGCGTCCCGCTCGA
>JAFMQP010000017.1 GCA_017354575.1 Acidothermales bacterium
ATCTCCTGCACCACGGCAACAAGTTCGAGCTGATCGTCAACATCGCCTCCACCGCGGGCATCAACGGGCGCTCGGGCTGGCTCACCTACTCGGCGTCGAAGGCCGCCGTCATCAACATGAGCGAGGTGATGCGCGAGGAGCTGTCGTCGATGTACGGCACCCGCGTGGTCTGCATCTCGCCGGGCCGCACGGCCACCGACCTGCGCAGGACGCTCGCGCCGGAGGAGGACCCCACCACGATCATGCAGCCCGAGCACGTGGCCGCGGTGATCGAGATGCTCGCGTCCGAGGTCGGCCGGTTCGTCGACAGCCAGAACATCGTCGTCCGCAAGTAGGCCCGCTTCGCCGCCTGACGCCTTCTCGGTGACGGACATGCGGGACGCGATGGCCGTGTTCGTGCGTCCCTGGGCCATCAGTGGGGTCGGGCCCACCCCTGTCGGCGGGTCGTTCGGCACTGGACAGCGGCCGACGCGGCAGGAAATCCTGGTCGCACCGGCTCGCCTCCACCCGGCCGAGCCGCGACGGAGGGGCGAGGTTGCGATGGCGAAGACTCCGGCGCCGCGTTCCGCCGCGACAGGCGCGCTCGCGATGGGCGCGGTAGGCCGGCTCGCGGTCCGCAGGGCCAGGATCGAGCGGCTGCGCATCGGCCGGCTGGAGGTCGAGGAGCTGGTCGTCGTCAGGTCGCCCACGGCACCGGGCGAGCAATGACCACGCTGGACGCCGACTACCTCGTCGTCGGCGCGGGCGCGGCGGGGATGGCGTTCGTGGACGCCCTCATCGACCACGCGGACGTCAGTGTGGCCATGGTCGACCGGCGGCCCGGTGCCGGCGGGCACTGGCTGGACGCGTACCCGTTCGTCCGGCTGCACCAGGCGTCCGAGTTCTACGGGGTCGCCTCCACCCTGCTCGGCGCCGGGCTGGTCCAGCGGACCGGGCCGGAGACCGGCCTGCACGAGCGGGCCCGGGCGCCCGAGGTGTGCGCCTACTACGCCCAGGTGATGCGCGACAGGCTGCTCGGGTCGGGCAAGGTGTCCTTCTTCCCGGACTGCGACCACGTCGGTGGGGCCCGGTTCGTGTCGCGCCTGTCCGGGAGACGCTACGAGGTACGCGGCCGGCCCCGCGTCGTCGACGCGCGGTACCTCTCGCCGTCCATCCCCGCGACCAGCCCCGCCCCGTTCGGCGTCGCCGACGGAGTGCGGGTGGTACCGGTCAACGACCTGGCCGGCCTCGACGGATCGGCCTCGCAGTACGTGGTCGTCGGCTCGGGCAAGACCGCGACCGACGCGTGCGTCTGGCTGCTCGACAACGGAGTCGATCCGGGCGCGATCCGCTGGGTGCGCCCCCGCGACCCGTGGATGTTCAACCGCGCGGTCGTCCAGCCTAACCCCGCCGTCTTCATCGGGACGGCCGCGGACACCGCGGCGGCGGCGCTCGAGGCGGAGTCCCCGGACGACCTGTTCCTCCGCCTGGAGGCGGCGGGCGTGATGCTGCGCATCGACCGCGGCGTCACGCCGACGATGGCGGTCGCCCCGACGCTCGCCCAGTGGGAGCTGGACCGGCTGCGCACGATCGAGGACGTCGTCCGGCTCGGGCACGTCCGGCACGCCGAGCCGGCCCGGTTGGTGCTGAGCGAGGGCGAGATCGCGACGGCGAGGGACGCCGTCATCGTGCACTGCGCCGCGTCGGGGCTGCGGCAGGAACCGCTGGTCCCGATCTGGGACACCGAGGCGATCACGCTGCAGCCGGTCCGGGCCGGCTTTCCCTGTTTCGGTGCCGCGCTGGCCGGGTACGTCGAGGCCACCCGCGACGACGACGTCGAGAAGAACCGGCTGTGCCCGCCGTCGCCGTTCTCGAACACCCCGGCCGACTGGGCGCGGATGCAGGCGTTGGGATACCGGGCGTCGGCGTCGTTCGGCGCCGAGTCCGACATCAAGGCGTGGGCCGACCTGGTGCCGCTGAACCCCGCCCGCGTCCCTCCGGAGACGGCGGACGACGTCGAGGTCACCGCCGCGGTGGACCGGCTGCGCAGGTACGCGGCGCCGGGCATGGCCCGGATGGCCGAGCTCGCCGGGATGTCCGAGGCACCACCCGGTCCCAGAGGCTAGGCCGTCGCGGCCGCGGCGGCCCGTCCCGCCACGCGGCCGGAGAACAGGCAGCCGCCGAGGAACGTCCCCTCGAGCGCGCGGTAGCCGTGCACGCCGCCGCCGCCGAACCCCGCGGCCTCGCCGGCGGCATAGAGGCCCGGCACGGGCGTTCCCGAGCCGTCGAGGACGCGCCCGCCGAGGTCGGTCTCGATGCCGCCGAGCGTCTTGCGGGTGAGGATCGACAGCCGCACCGCGATCAACGGCCCGGCCGCGGGGTCGAGCAGCCGGTGCGGTCTCGCGACCCGCACCAGCCGGTCGGTGAGGAAGTGCCTGGCTCCGGCGATCGCCGTGACCTGGGCGTCCTTGCCGAGCCCGGTCACGGTCTCCCTGTCACGCGCGACGATCGCGCGCTCGAGCTCGTCGGCGTCGACGAGCGAGGCGCCGACGACGTGGTTCATCCCGCGGACCAGCTCGCGGACGGAGCGGCCGAACACGAAGTCCGGGCAGCGCCGCGCGAACTCCTCGACCGGGCCGACGGCGCCCGGCAGCGCCCGGCGCAGCACCATGCCGACCTTCCTTCCCGTGAGGTCGGGGTTCTGCTCCGATCCGGAGAGCGCGAACTCGCGGCCCATGATGCGCGAGTTGAGCACGAACCACGAGTGGTCGTCGCCTGTCGCCACGATGTGCCGGAGCGCGCCGAGCGAGTCGAAGCCGGGGAACAGCGGGGCGGGCAGCCGGCGGCCGGTCGCGTCGACCCACAGCGGCGACGGGCCGGACAGGATGCGGATGCCGTGCCGGCTCCAGACCGGCGAGTGGTTGCGGATGCCCTCCGGGTAGTTCCACATCCGGTCCACGTTGATGACGCGCCCGCCGGTGTCGCGGACGACGCCGATCAGCTCGCCGTCCACGTGGTCCGGCACGCCGGACAGCATCCGTTCCGGCGGCGGCCCGTACGCCGCGGGCCAGGTCGACCGCACCAGCTCGTGGTTGCCGCCGATCCCGCCGGACGCGACGACGACGGCCTGCGCCCGCAGCTCGAACGAGCCGACCACCTCGCGGGAGCTGGGTGCGCCGCGCTCGGCGTCGCTCGCGGCGAGCACGTCGCCGGTCACGCCGTCGACCGCGCCCGCCGTCCTCGTGAACCCGGTGACGCGGTGCCGGAACCGGAACGCCAGCGCGCCGTCGGAGGCGGCCCTGCGCACCCGGTCCGCGAACGGCTGCACGATGCCGGGCCCGGTGCCCCAGGTGATGTGGAACCGCGGCACCGAGTTGCCGTGCCCCTGGGCGTCGTAGCCGCCGCGTTCCGCCCACTGCACGACCGGGAACCAGCGCACGCCGAGGCCGTGCAACCACGCGCGCTTCTCGCCGGACGCGAAGTCGACGTACGCCTCCGCCCATCTCCGCGGCCAGCGGTCCTCGTCGCGGTCGAACTGCGCCGAGCCGAGCCAGTCCTGCCAGGCGAGGTCGCGCGAGTCGTGCACCCGCAGCCGCCGCTGTTCCGGCGTGTCGACGAGGAACAGGCCGCCGAACGACCAGAACGCCTGCCCGCCGAGTGAGCTCTCCGGCTCCTGGTCGACCAGGAGCACCGAGCGTCCGGCGTCCACGAGCTCCGTGGCCGCGACGAGTCCGGCGAGGCCGGCACCCACGACGATGACGTCGGCATCCATCCGGCAGAGGATACGGCCGGCGACCCGACTGACGGTGGCGGGTGCTTGGCTGTGCCCATGACCGACATCAAGCAGGAACTGCTCGACAAGCTGCGGGCGAGCCGGGCGGTGATGCTGGACAAGCTCGACGGGCTGGACGAGTACGACCGACGCCGGCCGATGACGCCGACGGCGACGAACCTGCTCGGCCTCGTGAAGCACCTCGCCGGGTGCGAGTACGTCTACCTGGGGGAGTCGTTCGACCGGCCCCCGCCGGAGCCGCTGCCGTGGGTCGAGGACGGCTCGGTCTGGGACGGCGCCGACATGTGGGCGACATCGGACGAGTCGAGCGAGTACATCGTCGGGCTGTACCGGCGCGCCTGCGAACACAGCGACCGCACCGTCACGGAGCTCACGCTCGACGCGCCGGGCTCGGTGGCCCACTGGCCCGAGGAACGGCGCGACACCACGCTCGGCGTGCTGCTGATCCGGATGGTCGCCGAGACCGCGCAGCACGCCGGCCACGCCGACATCCTCAGGGAGCTCCTCGACGGCCGCGGCGGTGCCGACCACGACCTGCTGGACGAGTCGGGGTGGCGGGAGTACGTCGCCACGGTCCAGCTCGCCGCGGACGCGTTCCGCCCGTGACCGAGAACGCGACCGTGCGGCGGATACCCATGGCCGGCCGTAATCCCGTTGCCCCGCACCCGAGCGCCGGGGAGACTGCTCCCTCATGGAGGGATTCGATCCGGCGACCAGCTTCGGGCCCGACGTCGCCGGCAGCTACGACGACGCGGCACGTGGCGACGAGGCGGAGTGCGTCGCGTTCCTCGCCGAGCTGGCGGGCGGGTGTGCCGCGCTGGAGTTCGCCGTCGGCACCGGCCGGATCGCGCTGCCGCTCGCCGAGCAGGGCGTCCGCGTCGACGGGATCGAGCTCTCACCGGACATGGTCGACCAGCTGCGCGCCAAGCCCGGGGGAGCGGGGCTGCGTGTGGCGCTCGGCGACATGTCCACGGCGAGCATGACGCCGCGGGGGTACGGCGTCGTCTACCTCGTCTTCAACACGATCTTCAACCTGCTGACGCAGGACGACCAGGTGCGCTGCTTCGAGAACGCGGCCCGGCACCTGGCCGACGACGGCGCGTTCGTCGTGGAGGCCGCGGTGCCGCACGCCTGGGTGAGCCGGCCGAGCCACGTCCACGCCGAGCACGTCGGGACGGACCGCGTGCTCCTCGACGTCGCGCGCTACGACCCGGTGAGCCAGCATTTCGAGCGCAACCACGTCGAGCTGTCGAACGCCGGCGTGCGGATGGGGCCGATCGTGCTCCGGCTGGCCGGGCCCAGCGAGCTCGACCTGATGGCCCGGATCGCCGGCCTGCGGCTTGCCGACAGGTGGGGCGGCTGGCGGCGCGAGCCGTTCACCGCCGCGAGCGGGAAGCACGTGAGCGTCTACGTGCAGGCGTAACGGCTGTCACCGGCGTGCCCTAGCCTCCGGGCGGCCCGCTCGGCGAGGGTGACGCGATCAACGGACCAGCTCCCGGCGGAGAACGGGGAGGTATCGCTGCCCGACTGGTCGCTGTTCGACAAGGAGGACCTCGTGGACCTCGACGACGAGCTGCGCGCGGCGTTCCGCGCACGCGCCGTCCCCACGCCGGCGCACGTCGCCCGCGACCCGCAGGCCCTCTCCGACGAGCGCCGCTCCGGCGTGCCCGTCACCGTCATCGCCTGCGTGTTCACGAGCGCGACGCTCCGCGCGTGGGTCGACCAGGGGCATCCGTACGTGCGCGAGCTGGGCAAGGTCCGCGAGGTCGAGTACGTCGACCTGCGCACCGGGCACTGGCCGCAGTTCACCCGTCCCGACGACCTCGGCGACGCGATCGCCGCGAGCGTGCCCACCGGCTAGTGCGCGGCGAGGAAGTCGAGCACCCGCTCGGTCACCAGGGCGGCGGCGTCCGCTTCGTACGACTCGAGCGAGCTGTCGGTGAACAGGTGCCTGTCGCCGGGGTAGAGGAACAGCTCCCCGTCCGCGGCCTGGCCGACGAGCTCACGGGCGGCGTCGACGTCACCCCCGCCGACGAACTCCGGGTCCGCGTCCATGCCGTGCACCTGCACCGGCACCTCGACCGGCCACCCGCTGCCGAACTCGGCGACCGGCAGGGTCGACTCGAGGAGCAGCGCGGCGCGCGCGCCCGGGCGGTTCTGGGCGAGCATCTGTGCGGGCACCACGCCCATGGAGATACCGGCGTACACGAGCTCGGCCGGCAGTTCCTCGACGGCCAGGGCGCCCCGCTCGATCACCGTGCCGAAGCCGATCTCGCGGACGTGCGCCATGCCTTCGCCGACGGAGCCGAAGGTGCGTCCTTCCAACAGATCCGGCGTGTGCACCGTGTGCCCTGCCGCGCGCAGCTTGCCCGCGAACGCCGTCACGCCGTCGGTGAGTCCCCTGACGTGGTGGAACAGCACGATCTCAGTCATGGCCGCGACGATAGACGAGTTCCGCGCGGAAGGGGGTTGGGGTCGCCCGTTCCGGCTATCCGTAGCCGGGCCGCGTCCCGTGCGGCGTACTGAGCGAGGTGAGCCGATGGTCGGAGAACACCGCAGGGCGGACGTGGCGGAGGTGGCGGGCGACGCGCGCGACGCCGCTCGGTCCGCGCGGGACAGCAGGACGTTCCGGGTGTCCGTCGGTGTCGGGCTGGTCTCGTTCGGGATCGTGCACCTGCTCGTCGCCTGGGCCGCCCTGCAGCTCGCGTGGGGCGGGGGAGGCGGCGGGGAGAGCGCCGACCAGCAGGGTGCGCTGCAGCAGCTGTCGAACACGCCGCTCGGCCCCGTCCTGCTGGGGGTGATGGCGCTCGGGCTGTTCGCGCTGGTGCCGTGGATGGTCGGCTTGACGGTCTGGGGCTACACCTGGGAGCGGACCCGGGGCAGGCGCAACGCCAAGCGGACGGGCGCGCTGGCCCGCGGCGTCCTGTACGCCTTCCTGGGTTACACCGCGGCGAAGATCGCCGCGGGCAACGGCCAGGGCAGCGGCAACCCGGAGCAGAAGTCGCTGAGCGCCAGGATCCTCGCGCTCCCGTTCGGAACGGCGCTGCTCGTCGTCGTCGCGGCGGTGATCGCGGGCATCGGCGTGTACCTCGTCCGCCGCGGCCTCGCCCAGCAGTTCTGCGACGACCTCCAGGGCAGGCCGTCGCGGCCCGTCGTCCTGCTCGGCCAGGTCGGTTACGTCGCCAGGGGACTGTCGGTCGTCATCGTGGCGGTCCTGTTCGCGTGGTCCGCCGTCGCCCACGACCCGAAGAAGGCGGGCGGGCTCGACCAGGCCTTCCGGACGGTGAAGGAGCAGCCGTTCGGCGGCGTCCTGCTGACGGTCATGGCGCTAGGGTTCGTCGCGTTCGGGCTCTACTGCGCCGCCTGGGCCCGCCGCCCGAGACGGGCCTGAACCACCTTTGCATGATCATGCATTGCTATGCATATACTTGAGGCATGTCCAAGGTGCTCACCTCCCTGCCCGTCGGCGAACGCGTCGGGATCGCCTTCTCCGGTGGCCTCGACACCTCCGTCGCGGTGGCATGGATGCGCGAGAAGGGTGCCGTGCCGTGCACGTACACCGCCGACATCGGCCAGTACGACGAGCCGGACATCGCGTCCGTACCGGGCCGCGCCGCGGCGTACGGCGCGGAGGTCGCCCGTCTGGTCGACGGCCGGGCGGCCCTGGTGGAGGAGGGGCTCGCCGCGCTGGCGTGCGGGGCGTTCCACATCAGGTCCGGCGGCCGCGCGTACTTCAACACGACGCCGCTGGGACGAGCCGTCGCGGGCACCCTGCTGGTGCGCGCGATGCTCGACGACGACGTGCAGATCTGGGGCGACGGCTCCACCTTCAAGGGCAACGACATCGAGCGGTTCTACCGCTACGGCCTGCTCGCGAACCCGGCGCTGCGCGTCTACAAGCCGTGGCTGGACGCCGACTTCGTCGGCGAGCTCGGCGGCCGGACCGAGATGTCCGAGTGGCTCGCGGCACGTGACCTGCCCTACCGGGACAGCACGGAGAAGGCGTACTCGACGGACGCGAACATCTGGGGCGCGACGCACGAGGCGAAGTCGCTGGAGCACCTCGACGCGGGCATCGAGATCGTCGAGCCGATCATGGGCGTGCGGTTCTGGGACCCGGACGTGGAGATCGCCGCGGAGGACGTCACGATCGGCTTCGAACAGGGCCGGCCGGTGACGGTCGACGGCAAGGAGTTCGCGTCCGCCGTCGACCTGGTGCTCGAGGCCAACGCGATCGGCGGCCGCCACGGCATGGGCATGTCCGACCAGATCGAGAACCGGATCATCGAGGCGAAGAGCCGGGGCATCTACGAGGCTCCGGGGATGGCGTTGCTGCACGCGGCGTACGAGCGGCTGGTGAACGCGATCCACAACGAGGACACGCTCGCGGCGTACCACACCGAGGGCCGGCGGCTCGGCCGGCTGCTCTACGAGGGCCGCTGGCTGGACCCGCAGGCACTGATGCTGCGGGAGTCGCTGCAGCGCTGGGTCGGGACCGCGGTCACGGGCGAGGTGACGCTGCGGCTGCGGCGGGGTGAGGACTACTCGATCCTGGACACGTCAGGACCGGCGTTCAGCTACCACCCGGACAAGCTCTCGATGGAGCGGATCGAGGACTCCGCGTTCGGGCCGTTGGACCGCATCGGGCAGCTGACGATGCGCAACCTCGACATCGCGGACTCCCGCGCCAGGCTGGAGCAGTTCGCGGGACTCGGCATGGTCGGCCGCCGGCACCCGACGCTGATCGGTGCGGCACAGGCGGCGTCGACCGGCCTGATCGGCGCGATGCCGGAAGGCGGTGCCGAGGCGATCGCGTCCCGCGGCACGAGCGCGGGCGAGGACGAACTGCTCGACCACGCCGCCATGGAGGCCGGCACCGACTGAGCCGGACGCCGCCGCGCCGACGGAGGTTCAGCCGCCGGCTACGTGGTAATGAGACGGTCAGGCGGTCGAGTCGCCCGGGCGATGCGATTGCCCAGGCCCCGGCGCTCGAAACAAACGGGCGTCGGGGCCGTTATCGCGCGCTCATCTCGCGGTCCGCCGGTGCGTCGGCGTCGTCGGCGTCGACCGCCAGGTACGCCTGCACCGTGGTGCCGGTGGCGTCGCTTCGCAGCTGGACGAGGTCTGCCAGGCCGTGCACCATCAGCAGGCCGAACCCGCCGCCGGGGTCGCCCATCCGTGCCGGTCGCCGCCCGGCGAGCGGGTCGGCGATGTGGCCGCTGTCGTACGCCTCGACCACGACGGTGTCGCGGCCGCCGTCGTCGTGCTCGCGCCAGACGCTCAGCACCCCGGGACCGTCGCTGTGCACGACGGTGTTCGCCGCCAGCTCGTTCGCGACCGTCTGCACGTCGACAGCCTTCTCTTCGGACAGGCCGAGACGGCGGGCGTGGGTCATGGCGAACGTGCGGACGCCCGCGAGGTCGTCGGCGTCGACCACCAGCACGCTGGCGGCCCGGGCCGGCGGCTCCGGCAGCTCTCCCACCGCCTCGCGCGCCACGGTGTCGGGGTCACCGTATCCGGTGCTGTCGCGGGTGGCGCCGCCGTCGACCAGGACCGGGTGGGTGCGTTCGGCGTCGGCGAGCCACGCCCGCGGCAGCCGGCGCGCGTCGTAGGGACACATGATGGTCGCGTCGCGGTCGGCGAACGCCAGGTTGATCAGCGCCTCGTGCTGTACCGCGGCGGCGTACTCGCCGTCGCTTCGCTCGGCCCAGACCGGTTCGCCGATCATCGCGACCGGCCGGCCGTCGTGCTCGTCGGCGAACGCGGTCAGCACGCCGGGCAGGATCCTGCCCGGGTTGCGGCCGGCTTCGGCCATGTCGACCCACCGGACCCGGTCGCCGGGTTGACCCAGCTCGGTGCGGAGCAGGTCGAGACGTGGCGGCGGCAACGCGGCCAGCGCCGGCGTACCGTCGGCCAGCGCCGCCTCGAGGAACCTGCCCGTCTGCTCGACGAACTCCGCGTCGCTCCGGTACAGCAGGGCGGGGTGGGAGAAACTCGTCATGACGCGGGCTCCGGAGAGTAGGGGAGTACGAGCGGGTCGCTCCGGTTCAACTCCCGCACGTTCAACAGTAACGCCGTGACCTGGACGAGTACAGGCGGCGGGCGGTGCAGGAACAGCCGCGACCCGTCGGTGTGGTGCAGCCGGTCGGCGGCCTGGACGAGCAACCGCGCGCCGGCGACGTCGATGAACCGGAGCTCGCTCAGGTCCAGGTGCGCGTCGCTGCCGAGCGCCTCGAGGTCCCGTAGTGCCTCGGCGAGCGACCCCCGGCCGGACAGGTCGAGCTCGCCGGCGATCCGTAACCCCGGCCTGCCGTCGCCGAGCGCGTCGATCCGCAGCAGCGCGCCCTTGGCGGGCGCGGCCACCTGCGCCTCGTCCTGCGCCCGGCCGCGGGCAGCCGGCCGCAGGTCGTCCCCGGTCTCGACCAGCCACCGGGCGAGGTCACGGACCTTCACGTTGCGGTCCTGCGACGCGCGCTTCAACACCTGGAACGCGTGGTCCGGCGCCAGCCGGCGCCGTTCCATCATCAGCCCGACGGCCTGCCCGATGGTCTCCCTCGTGTCGAGCGCCTCGCGCAGGTGGCACTCCTTCTCGACGCTCGTCACGGCCAGCGCGGCATGCGTGCCGTACAGGCGGGCCAGCGCGACGTCCGCGTCGGTGAACGCGCCGGGTGTCCTGGCGTACATGTTCACCGACCCGAACGGCCCGTCCTCGCCGACAAGCGGTACGGAAAGCACCGCGTGCACCTTCGTCGGGGCGATCGTCTCCGCGGCGACCGCGGCGATGTCCTCGACGACGACGAGCTCACCGTTGGACGCGGCCCGGACGCAGGGGCCGTCGCCGAGCCGGTACTGGATGCGGTCGACGTCCACGGCCGCCTGATCGGTTGCGGCGGTCGTCGTGATCCGGCGGCGCCTCCGCACCGAGATGCTCGCCAGGTCGCAGCCGTCGATCACGGCCACGGCGGCGGCGGCGACCGCGGCGAACGTGGCGTCCAGGTCCCCGCGCACGGTGATCCGCTGGGCGACGTCGGCGAACAGCGCCGCGGTGTCGTAGTGGGAGGCCCTCCCGGTGTCGTTGCTCTCGGCTACGCGAGCCGGCTCGGGGCGTACGTGTACTGGCACCGGTGTGGTCCTCCGCGGTCGCGGGTGCGTCGGTCGGCCGACTGCTTGACCATGACCCTCGTCCCAGTAGAGCACGCCCGCGCACCGGGCCGCGCCGGGACGACCCGCTGTGACGACGGAGGTACGCATCGGGAAACGGCTGCGTGCTCGTGTGGCATCATCCTTTACGTGAGCAGCAGTCCCGCCGCACCGCGCCTGCGCGACCTCGCGCTGCTGCGCCGGGTCCGCGACCGGATCGACCGGGAGTACGCGCGGCCACTGGACGTGGAGGCGCTCGCCCGCGGCGCGCACGTGTCGGCCGGGCACCTGAGCCGCGAGTTCCGGCGCGCCTATGGCGAGTCGCCGTACAGCTACCTGATGACGCGGCGGATCGAGCGGGCGATGGCACTGCTGCGCCGCGGCGACCTGAGCGTCACCGACGTCTGCTTCGCGGTGGGCTGCTCGTCGCTCGGCACGTTCAGCACCCGGTTCACCGAGCTGGTCGGCGTGCCGCCGAGCACGTACCGGCGCGAGGCGGCGCAGGCGACGGCGGGCATGCCGTCGTGCGTGGCCAGACAGGTGACCAGACCGGTCAGGAATCGAGAAGCACGGGCGACGCACCCGCAACTAGCCTGACGGCCATGGACATCACCATTCACTCGAGCTTCCTCCCGCACGAGGACCCGGACGCGACCCTGGCCTTCTACCGCGACACCCTGGGCTTCGAGGTCCGCAACGACGTCGGGTACAAGGGGATGCGCTGGATCTCGGTCGGCCCCGCCGACCAGCCGGGCACGTCCATCGTGCTGTACCCGCCGGCCGCCACCCCCGGCATCACCGACGAGGAGCGCCGCACCATCGCCGAGATGATGGCCAAGGGCACCTTCGGCACGCTCGTGCTCGCCACGAAGAACGTCGACGGCACGTTCGAGCGGCTGCAGGCGCGCGACGTCGAGGTCGTCCAGGAGCCGGCCGACCAGCCGTACGGCGTCCGCGACTGCGCCGTCCGTGACCCCGCGGGCAACCTGCTCCGTATCCAGGAGGAGCGCTGACCGTGCCGCACGTCGCCGACAGCCACGACCTGATCCGCGTGCACGGCGCGCGCGAGAACAACCTCAAGGACGTCAGCATCGAGATCCCGAAGCGCCGGCTGACGGTGTTCACCGGCGTCTCCGGCTCGGGCAAGAGCTCCCTGGTGTTCGACACGATCGCCGCGGAGTCGCAGCGGCTGATCAACGAGACCTACAGCACCTTCGTGCAGGGCTTCATGCCGACGCTGGCCAGGCCCGAGGTCGACGTACTCGACGGGCTGACGACGGCGATCACCGTGGACCAGGAGCGGATCGGCGCCAACCCGCGCTCCACGGTCGGCACGGTCACCGACGCCAACGCGATGCTGCGCATCCTGTTCAGCCGGCTCGGCAAGCCGTACATCGGGTCGCCCCAGGCGTTCTCGTTCAACGTCGCCTCGATCAGCGGCGCGGGCGCGGTCACCCTCGAGCGCGGGGGACGGACCGTGAGGGAACGCCGCAGCTTCAGCATCACCGGCGGCATGTGCCCGCGCTGCGAGGGCCGCGGCACGGTCACCGACATCGACCTCGCCGAGCTCTACGACGACGACAGGTCGCTCAGCGAGGGCGCGCTCAAGATCCCCGGCTACAAGCCGGGCGGCTGGAACTACCGGCTCTACAACGAGTCCGGCTTCGTCGACCCGGACAAGCCGATCCGGAAGTACACCAAGCGAGAGCTGCGCGACTTCCTGTACCACGAGCCGATAAGGATGAAGATCGCGGGCATCAACATGACCTACGAGGGGCTCGTCCCACGGGTCCAGAAGTCGATGCTCGCCAAGGACAGAGAGGCGATGCAGCCGCACATCCGGGCGTTCGTGGACCGCGCGGTGACCTTCGCGGTGTGTCCCGAGTGCGCCGGCACCCGGCTCACCGAGGCCGCCAGGTCGTCGAAGATCAAGCGGAAGAGCATCGCGGACGTCTGCGCGATGCAGATCACCGACCTCGCCGCGTGGGTGCGCGGACTCGACGAGCCGTCCGTGGCGCCGCTGCTGGCGGCGTTGCAGTACACGCTCGACTCGTTCGGCGAGATCGGGCTCGGCTACCTCAGCCTCGACCGCCCGTCCGGGACGCTGTCGGGCGGTGAGGCGCAGCGCACCAAGGTGATCCGCCACCTGGGTTCCAGCCTCACCGACGTCACCTACGTCTTCGACGAGCCGACGATCGGGCTGCACCCCCACGACGTCCAGCGGATGAACGACCTGCTGTTCCGGCTGCGCGACAAGGGCAACACGGTGCTGGTCGTGGAGCACGAGCCGGAGACCATCGTGATCGCCGACCACGTCGTCGACCTCGGGCCCGGCGCGGGAACGGCCGGTGGCGAGGTGGTGTTCGAGGGCACCGTCGACGGGCTGCGGGGGAGCGGCACGCTGACCGGGCGGCACCTGGACGACCGCGCCTCCCTCAAGTCGTCGGTGCGCGGGCCGTCCGGGGCGTTCGAGGTGCGGGGCGCCAGCACCAACAACCTGCGGGACGTCGACGTCGACATCCCGCTCGGCGTGCTCGTCGTCCTCACCGGCGTGGCCGGGTCGGGCAAGAGCTCGCTGATCTCCGGCTCGGTGGCAGGCCGCGAGGCAGTGGTGTGGGTCGACCAGACGGCGATCAAGGGCTCCCGGCGCAGCAACCCCGCCACGTACACCGGCCTGCTCGATCCCATCCGCAACGCGTTCGCGAAGGCCAACGGGGTGAAGCCCGCTCTGTTCAGCGCGAACTCCGAGGGCGCGTGCCCCACCTGCAAGGGCGCCGGCGTCGTCTACACCGACCTCGCGATGATGGCGGGCGTCGCGACGACGTGCGAGGAGTGCGAGGGGAAGCGGTTCGAGGCGTCCGTACTGGAGTACACCCTCGGCGGACGCAACATCGCCGACGTGCTGGGGATGTCCGTGACCGACGCGGGGGAGTTCTTCGGCGCGGGGGAGGCGCGGACGCCCGCGGCCCTCCGGATCCTGACCCACCTGGCCGACGTGGGGCTCGGCTACATCAGCCTCGGCCAGCCGCTCACGACGCTGTCCGCCGGCGAGCGGCAGCGGCTCAAGCTCGCCACGCACATGGCCGAGAAGGGCGGCGTCTACATCCTCGACGAGCCGACCACCGGCCTCCACCTCGCCGACGTTGAGAAGCTGCTCGCCCTGCTCGACCGGCTCGTCGACTCGGGTAAGTCGGTCATCGTCATCGAGCACAACCAGGCGGTCATGGCCCACGCCGACTGGATCGTCGACCTCGGCCCGGGCGCCGGCCACGACGGCGGCCGGATCGTCTTCGAGGGCACGCCGGCCGACCTCGTCGCCGCCCGCTCCACCCTCACCGGCGAGCACCTCGCCGGGTACGTCGGCGCGTGAACGGCCGACGGCGGCTCAGCTCGTCCCCAGCGCGTCGATCCACCGGTCCAGGCGCCGCGCGCGCCGGCTCATCAGGCCGGGTCGTCCGAGCGCGTTGCTGAGTACGGCGCTGCCCTGGACGGCCGCGATCAACTCGGTCGCGAGGTCGGCCGCGTCGCGGCGTCCCATGGCACGGAACTGCTGCTCGGCCCAGTCGAGCTGCATCCGCAGCAACGTCGCGGCGAGCGGGTCCGACCCGTCGGAGCGCTGCTTGGCCAGCTCCGAGCTGAGCGTCCCGTACGGACAGCCGTACCGAGCGACGGCATCGCGCTGGTCGGCCAGCAGCGCGCCGAGTGCCTTGAGCCTCGTCCTCGGGCCGCGGTGCCGGCGTTCCAGGTCGGCGAGCGACGATTCGAGCCGCTCCCGGTGCGCGTCGACGACCGCGTTGACGATGTCGTCCTTGGTCTTGAAGTAGTAGTACACGTTGCCGACCGGCACGTCGGCCGCCTTGGCGATGTCCGCCAGGCTGGTGCGCGCCACGCCGTTGCGGTACACCAACTCCAGGGCCGCGGCGACCAGCCACTCGCGCTTGCCCGGCCGAGTGGTGCGGTCCGCGCGCTCTGAGTCAGTCGACACACTCACAGTATCGCCGGAGCTGATCTCGTCGCCCAGCCGGGCCGGCCACGCCGCGAACCCAGCGGGGGACTCCACCTACCGGCTGAGGTACTAGGGTGCGCACGGGACCTGGAAGGGATCGTCATGCCAGCGCCGGCCGAACCGACCGTCACCGAATCCGACCTGACCCTCGACGACGGGCGTACCCTGCAGGTCGGTGACCGTCTCGCCGTCTTCTGGCACCACGGCACGCCGGACATCGGGTCGCCACCGCGGCCGTTGTCCGCCACGGCCGAGCGGCTCGGCGGCCCGGGCGCGACATCGCGTCCGCGGACGGACTTCGCCCGGGTCGCCGACGCGTTCGGCATCGAGCGGTTCACCGTGATGGGCCACTCCGGCGGCTCGACACATGCGCTCGCCTGCGGTGCGCCGCCGCCCGGCCGCGTCATCCAGTCCGGGCACTCCGAGTGGCTCGCCCGCCACCTCCAGGACGCCCTCGCCTGGTTCACGGACCTCCCGTGATCCTCCCGAAGGTCCGAGACCCGCGGTTCGTGACGATCCGGCGCGGTGGAACCTTGACGGACTCGGATCACCGTCTGCTCGCCCTCTGGGCGGCCTCGTGCGCCGAGCACGTCCTGCACCTGTTCGAGTCCGCTCATCCCGACGACCCGCGACCGCGTCGGGCGATCGAGCACGCCCGCGCCTGGGTCCGTGGTGAGGTCACGATGACGGCGTCCCGTGCGGCGGGCGGCCACGCCATGGGGGCGGCGCGAGACAAACGAGGGGCAGCGCGGCACGCTGCGTACGCGGCCGGCCAGGCCGGCGCCGTGGCACACGTCGCCGCCCACGAACTCGGTGCGGCCGCCTATGCGATCAAGGCCGTGCGCGCCGCCGCGCCGGACGACGCCGAGGAGGCGGGTCGACTCGAGTGCCGGTGGCAGCGTGACCAGCTCCCGGCGGGTATTCGCGAGCTCGTACTCGACGACCAGCGGCTGCGGAACGACATCTGCTGGTCCGTGTTCGAATGACCGGGCCCGTTCGCTACCGATTCTGGACACTGCTCCGCAGCGCGCAGCGTGCACGGCGGCGTGGGACGACGGCACGAGACGCCGTGCTGCCGCTCTCGGCGAGCATGGATGCGCTCGGCGCGCAGTCCTGGACGGACCTGGGTGTCGCCGACGTCCCCGTCGACCGGGTCGTGGGCACCGTGTCGCGGGCGGACGACTTCGACCGTGCGATGCGGCCGCTCCGCCCGCACCTGCGGGGCCGCTGGGAGAGCGTCGCCGCCGAGGTCGAGGCAGGCCGCGGACTGCCGCCGGTCCGGCTGGTGCTGCTCGGTGAGCTCTACTTCGTCGTGGACGGGCACCATCGCGTCTCCGTAGCGCGGGCGAACGGGCAGGTCACCGTCGAGGCGCAGGTGCGGCGACTGTGCACGGTCGCGTACGCCTGCCACTGCCTGACGCTGCTCGACCTGCCGAACAAGGCCGCCGAACGCCGCTTCCTCGAACGGTTCCCACTGCCGGACGACGTGCGTCCCTGGCTCTGGCTCGACGATCCCGCCGACTGGTCGCGCATCGAGGACGCCGCACGCCGCTGGCTCGACGAGCACCGTGCGGCCGTGGACGTCGACGACACCGCCGGCGCCGAGGACCTGCTCGAGCGGTGGTGGCGGCACGAGGTGCTCCCCACCGCGCACTCGTGTCAGGGCGCGGACCGGGTCCGGCTCGACGACTACCTCTGCGCCCTGAGGGACCGCGACACCGGCGGCTCTGCCTGATGTGAGATCACACAGGAATAGGTCGTTGTCTTGCCAGTAGCGCTCCACGGTAGCCAGCCCAGCCGCTCGCCCACATGGTCAGCACTAGCTGGTAGGCACGGGAGTAGGTGAGCCGGGAGTAGCGTCCTGGGCGCAGCGGCTGTCTCGGGTGGTTGAGGCGCCCGTCTAATGGCTTCTGCCGGGGCAGGCAGCGCACATGTCCGTTAAGGGATGATCCCAGCCGAACACGTGGCAGCCGCTCACGCTGCAAACTCCGGGACGGGCTACCGGTGGGTGGTGGTGGCCGAGCGTAGTTCGGCGTTGCGCAGGGCAGGAACGATAGCGCCGAGCGTAGCGGCGACAAGGCAGATTCCTGCGCAGCCGGTGAAGAATGCGGCTGCGCCCCACGCCGCCACGGTAGCGCTGACGGCGGGGAACAGGATGGGCGCCAGGCCGAGCGTGCACAGCGTTGTCACCGAGGTGACCCGTCCAAGGTAGGCGGGGTCAGCTGTGGTCTGGACCAGGGAGCTGGTCAGTGTGGTGGTGATGCCGCTGGCCAGGCCGACCAGTGCGCCGAGCGCTGTGGCGGCGGGCAGGTTCGGCGCGTATCCGATCCCGGTTGCTCCCGCTGCGGCGGCCAGCAGCCAGCCAGACATGATCAGCCCAGCGCGCCGAAGGTGGGGACGTACGGCGATCAGCAGCGCCGCGAGTCCGCCTCCGATGCTGAAGGCGCTGGCGATCCATCCCATGCCCGCAGCGCCCCAGCCGCGTTCGTGGGCCAACAGCACCAGTCCGAGAGCGACCGGGCCGCTGAAGCACATCTCGCTCAGGCCGATCACCGCGACCAGCGGTGCCAGCACACCGTGATGACGCAGGTAGCGCAGCCCTTCGCCCAGTCCGCGCCAGGCCGCCCAGCGACCGGCGGGCCGCGTGGTGGTAGTGCGTACTGTCATAAGCAGGAGCAGGGACAGCGCGAACAGGGCACTGGCTGTGGTGAATGCTCCGCCCGAGCCGCCCGCGGCCAAGACGACCCCGGCCAGCAGCGGGCCAACAGCGTTGCTGAGTCGGATCGATAGCCCGCGCATTCCTTGCACTCGGGCAAGCTGTCCGGAGGTGGTGATGCGTGGCGGCAGCGCTCCTACCGCCGGCATGAACAGTGCATCCACCACACCGAAGATCACCGCAAGGCCGATCAGGAGCCCGATGCCCGGCGAGGCCAGCGCGAAGGCCGCAGCAACGGCGCCGATCACCAGGCAGCGGGTGGTGTCGCTAGCCACGGCGATCCGGTGTGGCCCGAACCGGTCGGCGACCACGCCGCCGCTGAGCATGAGCACGGCCCGCGGTAGCGCCCCGGCTGCGACGACCAGGCCAACCTGAGACGGTCCGGCAACGCGGGCGGCGGTCCAGGACAGGGCGAGGAAGTAGACCACGTCGCCGGTGACGGAGGCGGTGTATGCGGTCAGCCAGCGCACCACATTCGGGTCGCGATGGGCCGGCCGCGCGAGCGCCGACACGTCGGCGCTCATTGCTGTCCCGTGCCCAGCCCCACCGTGCCCGGCACGGGAAACACCTGCACCTGCACCGACACAGGTGCGCGGCTCCCATCCGCGTCGGTCTCATCCTGCCGGTAGCGGCTGATCACCTCGTACAGCTCAGCCCTCATCCGGTCCGCCTCTGCCGGAGCCAGCCGCAGCACGAAGTCGCCGTAGGCGCTGGCATCCGCCCATTCACGGGGCAGCAGCGGAACCTCCTGCGCCGCCCCACGCAGCCGTTCGATGCAGGCCAGCACCACGGCGTGGGTGTATGCGCGGCCCACCGCGCGCTGATCGGCGGGCGCCGCGGACGGGTCGTGGATCGACTGCCGGTGCACCGACTTCCACCACCGGTCACGGTTGGTGCCACGGTCCCGGTCCTCCGCGATCAGCCCACCCGCCGCCAGACGCCGCAGGTGGTAGCTGGCCGCACCCGGGTTGATGCCCAACTCGGCAGCGATGCGCGTCGCCGTGGAGGGGCCACGCTGGCGCAGCAGCGTCAACACGTTCAGCCGCAGCGGGTGGGCAAGCACCCGCAAGGCTGCCGTGTCGAGCTGGATGTCGCCGTCTTGGTTGGCTCGGTCCGGTGAGGTAGACGAAGCAGCCACACGCCGACGCTACATCGACAACAGTTGTTTTGAAACATTCGTTGTCGGTTTCCGGTATGGCGCGGCTCGACCGAAGTGGCGGTCTCAGTAGGGGACACCAACGAGAATCAGCCGGCTCCGCGGCAGCAGTCCCGCCCGGTCTGCGCCGGTCCGGCCATTTCGACGAACAAGCGCACGTCACCGACAAAGACCTGCATCCGCGCCTCGCCTGTCGCTGTACTGGGCTGACAAGCACGAGCCACCCGGCTAACGGGACCTTGACGACCAGCGCGGCAGCACTCGCCAGCATCCCACGCCGTGGAATCTTGCATCTAACGCACGAACCATCCAGCTACCAGCAACAATGACAGCGCGGCAGCGGCGACCCGATCACGCGAAGGGCATGTCACCCCAGCGATCACCTGCGAAGACGCGGGCGACGTCCATGACCGGGAGTTCTTGCATCTGATGCGACTCCCGTGGATTGATGACCGATAATCGATCATCTGGCCGTCCGGAGTGCCACGAGCTCGTTGTCCGCAGAGATGATGGTTCATGCCTTACGCCGCGCTCGCAATCTCGATCATGGCCCTGCTC
>JAFMQP010000149.1 GCA_017354575.1 Acidothermales bacterium
GCCGATCGGGCCGCGATCGTCCGGGCCGTGCTCGCCGAAGCCGGCATCCAGGCACCCGACGTCGACCGCTACTCGGCCACCGTCGAAGGCGAGGACGGGAAACCCCGCTACCTGTGGTCGCCCGTGCGGCCAGGTGAGGAAGACCTGCACACCTACCGGGACCAGCTCATCGTCGCGCTCGCCGAACACCACCGATGGCGGCTCGAGTACGAGCACGCCAAGGAACGCGCCGGCCCCCAGGGCTCAGAACTTTCGGCAACTACACGATCCGCCGAGCTGGCGGCATGAGAGGAGGGGAACACGACATGGACGAGATGCTCACAGTCGATGAGGTAGCCGCCCGCCTCCGGATCTCGCGATGGACGGTCTACCGGCTCATCAAAGAACGCCGGCTCGACAGCGGCAAGGTGGGTGCCTGCCGACGCATAACGGCTACATCGGTCGCGGCCTACATCGCCGCTGTGATCGAGGAGGCTGCATGATGGCCGGGCCTCGGCGCGGAAAGCGCAACGTCAACGGCGAGGGCAACATCCGGCAACGGCCCGACGGTCGATGGGAGGGCCGGGCCTACGTACTGACCACCGATGGCCGCGAGATCCGGAGGAGCGTCTACGGCTCGTCCTGGGAAGCCGTGCACGAGAAGCTGACGAAGCTCCAAGCCGACCGGATCGCGGGCAAGCGGGTCACCGACACCAAGCTGACGGTGGGTGAGTACCTGTCGTACTGGCTGGACGAGCTGGCACGCGATCGCATGCGGGACACGACGTATGCGGGACGAGCGCAACTCATCCGCCGTTACCTCAGGCCGGCTCTCGGCCGGAAGAAGCTGGGCCAGCTCACCGCTGCGGACATTCGCCGTGCCTACGGTCGTCTGCGCCAGACGTGCCAGTGCTGCGCTCTCGGGCGGGACAAGGCGCGGGAGGAGCGGGCGCAACGGCTGCGGGCTCGCCGAAAGGCTGCCAGTCGCCCCAGGAAGAACGCTCGTCCGATCGAGGGTGCGCGATGCTGCGCCAAGACACCTCCCGAGTGCTGCGAGGCGTACGTGTCGGCCGGGACGATTCTCGTCATTCACCGTGTCCTGCGCGCGGCACTGCAGGATGCGGTTCGGGAAGGGATCCTTGTCGACAACCCCGCGAAGAACGTGCGGCTTGACGAGCGGTACCGGCCACGGTTCCAGGCGTGGACTGGCACGGAAGCTCGCCAGTTCCTTGCGACTGTTCGGACTGACCGCTGGTACGCGCTTTACGCGGTTGCGTTGTCGCTCGGTCTGCGTCGTGGGGAAGCGCTCGGGCTCCGGTGGTCCGACGTCGACTTCGCCGACGAGGTCCTATACGTCCGACAGTCCCTGCACCGGGCCGGTGGGAGGCTCGTGTTCGGGCCGGTCAAGTCGTACGACTCCGAGAGGGGAGTCGCTCTCCCTCGTCCATGTCTGACAGCGCTTCGGGAGCACAGGGACCGACAGGCAGACGAGCGGCGCCAGGCCGGCGACTCGTGGCATGAACACGGTCTGGTCTTCACGACGAGCGTCGGCACCCCGATCGAGCCTCGGAACCTGCATCGTCACTTCGTCCGGATGTGCGAGAAGGCCGGCGTCCGGCGCATCCGGTTCCACGACCTGCGTCACTCGTGCGCGACCTTGCTGTACGAGCAGGGCGTGCCGTTGGAGAACATCCAGGACGTGCTCGGGCACAGCTCGCCGGTCATCACGAAGATGATCTACGTCGAGGTCACCAAGAAGATCCAGCGCAAGGCGATCGACCGGCTCGACTACCTGTTCGAGGACGACCCCGGCGACGAGGACGACGGGCCGGCTGTGGGTGCCAGGTGACCATTGGGGTCAACTTGGGGGTCATCGGCCCACTAACTGAACATCGATTCCAACAAGAAAGCTCCTGGCCTAAGCGTTGTTCCTGGTCAGGGGCTTGTTGGTGGGGTGGAGCGAACCGGATTCGAACCGGCGACCCCCTGCTTGCAAAGCAGGTGCTCTACCAACTGAGCTATCGCCCCGGGGAAGGCGGGAGCCGGCGCGACGGCGTACGTCGTCGCGCGGCTCTCGGAGGTCTCACGCGTCGGGTGCCGAGGTCGCCTCGGTCCAGAGGTCCTGCTCCTCGCGGTCGGCCTGCACCTTGCGCCACACGAACAGGCCCGCGACCACGGCGACCAGCAGGATGAGCAGCTTCTTCACCGGTGGTGCCTTTCGTCAGGGGAGGCCTTGCTGCCAGCGAGTCTACAGCCCGGCACACATCCGCGACGCGTGGCTGAGGTGCCGGCGGCGGTCACACTCCGGTCGGGTCCGGCCAGGGCGCGACCGTCTGGCAGCCGTACTCCTCGGGTGCCACGTCCCGGACCGTCTCGCAGAACTCCCACCGGTGGCCGGCGAGGTCCTGGACGGCGTAGTCCCGCTCGCCATACTCGCGGTCGGTCGGCGGGTGCAGCACGACGGCCCCGGCGGCGAGGGTCCGCTCGTGGTGGGCGTCGACGTTCTCGACCCGCACCCTGACCTGATGCGTCACGATGCCGTCCTCTGGCGGATGCTGCTCGCCATGGACGTCGGCGGCGATCATCGCGCCGTCGGTGCCGATGCTCATCTGTGCCCGGTGATCTTCGCCGATCCGGGTCCGCTCGACGAACCCGAACGTCGCGGTCAACCACGCCACTGCCGCCCGTACGTCCGGGTAGACGAGCACCGGGACGACCGTCGGCGGCGGGACGGATCGGTTGCGCTTCATCTTCACGCTCCTCGTGATGTCCGCGCGGTGCCGTGGTTGCACGCGCCCACATCGGTCGTACCCGCTTGCGTCGCCGCCGTCGACCCCTGGGCGCCGATCCTCCTCGACGGATGCGGGCCGGCACGTCATGCTTGACCCGCCCTTGGCCCCGGTACGGGAGCGATGCGCGATGACCGACCTGCAACCCGGCGACGTCGTCGAGGCCACGGCCCTGGTCCACGCCCTCGAGCGCGAACTGCCGGGCATCGTGACCACGGAAGCCAACGGGGACTGGTTCGTCTTCTACGACCCCGACGCGGTGACACAACCGGACAGCCGGTTCCCGTTCTGCACCGTCGTCACCGGAGACCGATATGACGCCGCGTCGGACCTGGATCGCGACCCGGGCTCGTATCGGGTGAACCTGGGCATCTCCGGTGAGAGCTACGAGCAACGACTGGGAGATGCCCCCCGGCAGGCCGCGGGCCGGGAGGTCATCGACACCGGCGTCGACTACACCAGCAGGGACACGGTGATGCCGCACCCGTTCTACGCGCCGCTGCACTGGGTGTGCGTCGTCAACCCCGGCGAACGGACCCGACGCCAGCTGTGCGAGCTCCTCGACGACGCCTACGGCCAGGCGCGGCACCTCTACGAGAACCAACGCAACGGCTGAGAGAAGGGGTCATTCGATGCAGGTCACCCACGTCTTCGCGGATCTGTCCGTGCCGGACATCAGCGAGGCACGCGACTTCTACGCCGACTACCTCGGGCTCGACGTCGAGGCGTTCAACATGGGCTGGGTCGCGCGGTTCCAGTCCGCGGACGGCCGAGCCGCCGTCCAGCTCGTCACTCGCGACGCCACGGCACCGTTGGACGCGGTGATCTCGGTCGCCGTCGGCGACGGCATCGAGGAGGCGTACGAGGAGGCGACCCGACGCGGCTTCGACATCGTCCACCCGCTCACCACGGAACCCTGGGGGGTCCGCAGGTTCTTCGTCCGGGCACCCGACGGCAACGTGATCAACGTGACGAACCACAAGGACGAGTAGGACCCCTAGCCCTGACGACCTCGTAGGTGAGGTGCGTGGCCCGCGGTGACTCGAAGACCTCCCGCTGGACCAGCGTCGTCGGGCCGACGACGTCGAACAGCCGTGTGCCGCCGCCGACCAGCAGCGGCGACAGATGGATGCGGAGCTCGTCGACCAGCCTCGCGGCGAGGCTCTGGTCGACGACGTTCGCGCCGCCCATGACGACGACGTCCTTGTCGCCCGCTGCCGCCCGGGCCAGGTCGATGGCTGCGGCCACTCCCTCGGTCACGAACCGGAACCTGGACGCGAGCCGCACCTGGGCGGGCGGTTCGTGGGTGACGACGTAGCACGGCGGTGCGGCCGACTGGTCCTGGTCGTGTCCGTACCCGACGTCGTCGTTCCAGCCGTCGGGCCCGTCCACGACCTCGTACAGCCGACGCCCCATCACCACCGCGCCGGTCCGCTCGAAGCCACTCGCCAACACCGCTTCGTCGACGGGGGAGCGGGGCTCCTCGAGCACCCACGCATGGATCGCTTCGCCGCCGATGCCGAGGCCGTGCTGCCGGTCGGCACCGCGTGCGGTGACGTACCCGTCCAGGGACATCGAGATGTCGGCGATCACCTTGCTCATATTCGCTCCTCCGGGTCTGGTGTCCCGGTAGACCCGGCAAGCGCGCAGAACTCATCGGCGGCGGCCGCCTCAGCGCACAAGAGCCACCGGCCTCCTCAGCCGGCGAGGTCGGTCAGGGCCTTGTCGCCGGGCGCAACCGCCAGCACCGTTCCGCGGACCCTGGCGTCCTCGTGCAGACGCGCCACCGTACGGCGCTGGTCGGGGCTGACGAGGCTGACGACCGTCCCCGTCGCACCGGCGCGGGCCGTTCTGCCGGACCTGTGGAGGTAGTCCTTGTGGTCGGCCGGTGGGTCGAAGTGCACGACGGTGGCGACGTCGTCGACGTGGATGCCGCGCGCGGCGACGTCGGTGGCGACGAGTACCCGCGGCCGTCCCGCCGCGAACCCGGCGAGGGCGCGAGTGCGCTGGCCCTGGCTACGGTTCCCGTGGATCGCGACCGCGGACACGCCAAGCCGGCCGAGCTGCTTGGCGAGTCGGTCGGCGCCGTGCTTCGTCCGGACGAAGAACAACGACTTACCCGCGCGGCCCGCGACCTCCGCGGCCACCTGGACCTTGTCCTCCGGCCGCAGCGTGAACACCAGGTGCTCGGTGGACTGGACCGGGGCCGTGGCCGGGGCGACCGCGTGCAGCGCCGGGTCGGTGAGGTAGTCGCGGACCAGCCCGTCGACGCCGCGGTCGAGCGTCGCCGAGAACAGCAGCCGCTGCGTGCCCGGCTGCGTCAGCTCGAGCAGCCGGGTGACCGCGGGCAGGAAGCCGAGGTCGGCCATGTAGTCGGCCTCGTCGAGCACGGTGACGGACACGTCGTCGAGCCGGCACTCGCCGCGCTCGATGAGGTCGGTCAGCCGGCCGGGCGTGGCTACCACGATGCCGGCGCCGCGCCGTAGCGCGGTGGTCTGCCGGCCCATCGACGCGCCGCCGTACACGGCAGCGATGCGCAGGCCGAGCGCGCGGCCCAACGGCGCCAACGTGTCGGTGACCTGCTGGGCGAGCTCACGGGTGGGTACGAGGACCAGCCCGCGCGGCTGGCCGGCGCGCACCTTGGGCCCCCCGGCCACCCGGGCCAGTATCGGCAGGCCGAACGCGAGCGTCTTGCCAGAGCCGGTCTGGGCCCGGCCGAGCACGTCGCGTCCGGCGAGTGCGTCGGCGATGGTCCTCGCCTGGATGGGGAACGGGACGGTCAGACCGGCCCGGGTCAGCTCGGCGACCAGCCGGCGCGGCAGGCCGGACGCGGCGAACGTCGCGGGCAGGGCGGCGGTGGTCTCGACCGTCGCGTCGAGCGCGCGCTCCAGCTCACTGGTGCGCGTCGGGCGTACCGACCTCGCTGCGGGCCGCGGTCGCCTGGTTGGGCGGCGCCGGCGGTTGCGGCCGAGGTCGGGGCGTTGGGAAATGCGTGAGGGCATGCTGAAGAGAACTCCGTCAAGGTTGCGTGGGCCGTCTCAGACTCGGCACACGCACGACCGCCTGCGACCAGTCATGGTCGCCCGCGGAGACGGAACGAGAGATACGACCAGTGGGCGGCTCGCCCACAGGAGGAACGGCAAGATGCCGTCGCGTGTGGAGTCTATCCGGTCCTGCACTCGACCGCCGACCGGGGGAGGTCCTTGACACACGGAATGGAGGCCGGAGACTGGTCCGGCGAGGCGCCTGGGTTCGGATGGGTGTAGGGCATGCAGACGGAGCCGCACTGGACTACGGCCGTGGCTCAGCCCGGCCGGTCTATCCGGCAGGACAGGCTCGTGTCTCCGTGCTCCGTCGGTTGATCTGCGACAGATCTCCGTCAGCTGATGTGCAACACCACCTTGTCGTCAGCGAACGGCGAGGCTCCATCGTTATTGGGGCGGTAGGTCGTCCGCCGGTTGTGTCGTGCGGCGCTCGGTGTGTGCGGAACGCGCCCCTGGCCAATCTGCCGCTGTCGCGGAAGTTTGGCAGAGTCCGGTGAGGACGGTCTGGAGGATGAGTTCGGCGTAGCGGCCGGCGTCGCGAGGGTCGTCGAGCCGGTCGTCGAGCAGGGCGGCGAATCCGTGGAGTGCCGCCCAGATGGTGAACACGGCTCGGGAGCGGGCCCCGGCGCTCAGTTCGCCGGACGTGGTGAGCCGGTCGAGTCTCGGTCTACGCCGAGATCCCGGAACAGGAGGTGCCCGCCGTTCTGGCCGCACGCGTCGGGTCGCCGTTCACCGAGGAGCAACTGCAGGCGGCCGGAGGCGCCGCGTGGGCGTATTCGGGCCTTAGCCCGCGCGACCGCGACATCGTCGTCATCACGGCCCGGACCGCCCTAGGGGTGACCGGGGTCACGGTCACTGGCTCGACTTTGAACCGCCAACCTGCCCTACGGAGCGCGTTGTGCGCACCTGGCCGAGACCGTCGAGCCCCCAATGTCGTCCGGCACCTCAAAACGGTGGGCGCGGTTGTGCCCAGCGTGGAGCCATCGCTCCGTTCGTGACGATTCGTACTACTTCATTCACGTAGAACCCACAACATTTGGCTTTGCCCCTTTTCGGCGTCACGAGGCTACAGGGCAGTCGTTGAAGTGCATGTCGTGACACGAGGCGACGGTCGGCACATCCGCCCCGTCACCACGGCGACAGTCGTGGGAAGGCCACCGCCATGTCCGTGTGTGAGTTCGTCGACGCCGGTCCGCCTGTCGGCGCGGACCTGTACGCGGGTAGGCATCGTGCGCCATGCCCGCCCGGACCGGTCACGATCGCTCTGCTGCCGGCGTACAACGAGGCCGCGGGGATCGCGGCAGCGGTGCGCGGACTACATACCCAGTCCGTGCCGCCGGACGAAGTGGTCGTCGTCGCCAACAACTGCACGGACGACACCGCGCAGCGGGCTCGCGCCGCTGGCGCCCACGTGCTGGAGCTGCCGAACAACCCGGATAAGAAGGCAGGCGCACTGAACTGGGCGCTCGCAGCGGTCCTGCCGCGACTGTCCAGCCACGACCGGATCCTGGTCATGGACGCGGACAGCATCCTCGACGCGGCGTTCCTCGAGACCGCAGCGGCATACCTCGACGAGGGCTACGGCGGCGTGGGCGGGACGTTCCGTGGCGGTCCCGGCGGCGGGTTCGTGGGGCACCTGCAACGCAACGAGTTCGCGCGTTACCAACGGGACGTGAACCGCCTCGGTGGCCGTTGCCTGGTACTCACCGGCACGGCCGCGATGTTCTCCGTGGCGACGCTCCGCGCCGTCTCCGAGGCGCGGCTGTGCGGCCTGTTGCCTGCGGGCAACGGCCACGGCGGCGTCTACGACACCACCGTGCTCACCGAGGACAACGAGCTGACCTTCGCGCTGCTCCACCTCGGCCGCAAGGTCATCGCGCCGGCGGAGTGCACCCTCGTCACGGAGGTGATGCCGACATGGCGCGCGTTGTGGCGGCAGCGGTTGCGCTGGAAGCGCGGCGCGGTGGAGAACTGCGCCCAGTACGGCCTCACCCGCATCACCTGGCAGTACTGGGGACGCCAGGTGGTCACCGCGCTCGGGATCGTCGTCTCCACCCTCTATCTCGGCACCCTGGCGTACGGCGCGGCAACTGGTCGGCTCGTCGTCCACCCGTACTGGCTGACGCTTACCGGCGTGTTCATGCTCGAGCGTGTCGTCACGGTCAGATACCGCGGCTGGCCGTACATGCTCGCCGCCGCGTTGATGTACGAGCTCGTCTTCGAATACTTCCTCCAGGCCTGTCATGCGTGGGCGTACGCCTGTGCCGCCACGGGCCGGGAGCGGAGCTGGTAACCCAACAACCGGAAGGAACCAAAGCCCCATGTACCAGAAAGCAGCAGCCGCGGCGGGCGCAGCAGGAGCGGGCGCACTCCCGTTCACCGGCAGCAACGTCATCTACGTCGTCCTCGCCGCGTTCGCGCTCCTCGCGTGCGGCGCGGCCGTCCTCCGCATCATGCCTCGACCCGGTGCGAGCAAGAAGAACTAACGCGAGTCATGTCAACGACACCGGCCCGGCGGTTCGCGTCGGCCACAACACGGGTCGTGGCCGAGTTGGCCGTCACCGCCGGGCTGGTGCTGCTGCTGTTCGGCGCGTACTGGGAATGGGGCACCGCGACCGTCACCAACCACGCGCAGCAACAGCTCAGGCAGCAGCTGGACCGCGTGGACGCGCGCCCCCACAGCCACGCCCCCGCTCCGAGGCCACGTACCCATCCGGCGCTCGCCGTCCCGCTGAACGGACACCCGCTCGCCGAGATCCGGATCCCACGGCTGGGCGCCGGCTACGACTACGTCATC
>JAFMQP010000150.1 GCA_017354575.1 Acidothermales bacterium
TGCGGCTGCGCGACGTCGGCGCTCTACCTCGCCGAGAACGGTGCGGTGGAACGGGATCGCGTGCACATCCTGTCGACCGGTGGCATGCTCGAGGCGGCGCACACCACCAGCGCGCGCAGCGTCCTCGTCGCCACCGAGGTCGGCATGCTGCACCAGCTGCGCAGGGCCGCGCCGGCCGTCGACTTCCAGCCGGTCAACGAGCGTGCAAGCTGCCGCTACATGAAGATGAGCACTCCGGACGCGTTGCTGCGCTGCCTGCGCGACGGCGTCGACGAGGTCGAGGTCAAGCCCGACGTCGCCGACCGAGCGCGCGACGCCGTCCGCCGGATGGTCGCCATCGGCCGGCCGGGCGGCGGCGAATGAGCGCAGCAGCTGACGAGCGCGCCGGAGGTAGGGGGCGCGTACGCCCTGCGGTACCACGAGCGCTGATCACCCTCGCGCCCGTCGACCTCGTCGTCGTCGGCAGCGGCGTCGCCGGTCTCACCGCCGTGCTCGAGGCACGGTCGCTGGGCCTGTCCACACTGGTCGTCACGAAGGGCGACCTCCCGGACGGCAGCACGCACTGGGCGCAGGGAGGCATCGCCGTCGTCCTCGACCAGGCCGGCACCGGCGACACCGTCGAGGCGCACGTCTGCGATACGATCGTCGCCGGCGCGGGGCTGTGCGACGAGGACGCCGTACGCGCGATCCTCGCCGACGGGCCCGACGCCGTGCGCCGGTTGCGCCGCAGGGGCGCCCTGTTCGACCCCGGCACCGAGGGCGGGCTCGCCCGCACGCGAGAGGGTGGGCACAGCGCGTTCCGGGTCATCCACGCGGGCGGCGACGCCACCGGCGAGGAGGTCGAACGGGTGCTGGTCGAGTCCGCCCGCGCCGACCAGACCGCGATCCTCCCGCACCACACCGCCGTCGGCGTCTGCCGCGACGAGCTCGGCGTCACCGGCGTGGAGCTGCTCGACGACGGCGGCGCGCGCGTCGTCGTGCCCGCGAGCGCCGTGCTGCTCGCGACGGGCGGGCTAGGCGGCCTCTACGCGGCCACGACGAACCCGCCCGTGGCCACAGGCGACGGGCTCGCCCTCGCCCTCCGCGCCGGGGCACGCCTCGCCGACGTCGAGTTCGTGCAGTTCCACCCCACCGCGTTGTGGACCGGCCGTCGCGATGGCCAACGCCCGCTCGTCACCGAGGCCGTCCGCGGCGAGGGCGGCGTCCTCGTCGACCACACCGGCGCGAGGGTCATGGCGGGCGTGCACCCGCTCGCCGACATGGCGCCACGCGACGTCGTCGCCACCGCTATCACCAGGCGGCTCGCCGACACCGGCGCCGACCACGTCTGGCTCGACGCCACCGGCCTGGACGACTTCGCCGCGCGCTTCCCCACCGTCTACGCGTCCTGCCTGGCCGTCGGCGTCGACCCGGCACGCGACCCGATCCCCGTCACGCCTGCGGCGCACTACCTCTGCGGTGGCATCGCCGTCGACCTCGACGGCCGGACGGACGTACCCGGCCTCTACGCCGCCGGCGAGGTCGCCCGCACCGGGCTGCACGGCGCGAACCGGCTGGCGTCCAACAGCCTGCTCGAAGGCCTCGTCACGGGCACGCGCGCGGCGCACACGATCGCGCGCGAGCGGCGTACGGCGGCGGCTCCGGTCGTCGCCGACACACCGGCCGTCCGGCAGCTCGTGGACCGAAAGGCGTTGCAACGACTGGCAAGCACGCGTCTCGCACTCGGCCGCGACGCCGCCGGGCTCGACGAGGTCGACGCACTGCTCGACGCGGCCGCGCCCGTCGCGGTCACCACGCCGGGGCTCGCGTCCGGCGCCGCGCTCGGCCTCGTCGCGCGTGCGCTGTCGTCGGCGGCGCGCACGCGTTCGGAGACGCGCGGGTGCCACGTGCGCACCGACGCACCGGCAACGAGGGAGGCGTGGCGGCGCAGCGTGCCCGTCGAGCTCGCCGACCCGGCCGACGACACGTCCCTCCGCACCCCGACACCGACGGGAGCGTGCCCATGACGAGCACGACGGCCGAGCTCGAGGACGTCCGTCGTGTCGTCCGTACGGCGCTCGCCGAGGACCTGCGCCTCGGACCGGACGCGACCACGGAGGCGACCGTCCCCGCGCACTCGCGGTCGGTGGCGCGGTTGATGCCACGCCACGACGGCACCCTTGCCGGGCTGCCGGTCGTCGACGCGGTGCTCGCCGAGGTCCTGGGCGAGACGGCGTACGAGCTGCGTCCGGCCGCGGCCGACGGCGACCGGGTCACCGCCGGTACGCCGGTCGCCGAGATCGACGCGCCGACGCGGGGGATGCTGACCGCCGAACGGACGCTGCTCAACCTGGTGGGTCACCTGTCCGGCGTCGCGACGGTGACGGCCGCGTGGGTGGACGCGGTGCGGGGAACGGGCTGCGCGATCCGCGACACGCGCAAGACGATGCCCGGCCTGCGGTCGCTGGAGAAGTACGCGGTGCGCTGCGGTGGCGGCGTCAACCACCGGCTGGGTCTCGGCGACGCCGTGCTGGTGAAGGACAACCACGTCGCGGCCGCAGGTTCGATCGGCGCGGCCGTGGCGGCCGTGCGGGCACACGCCGCCGGCCTGCCCTGCGAGGTGGAGGTCGACTCCCTCGACCAGCTCGACGAGGCCGTGGCGCTCGGCGTCGACCTCGTGCTGCTCGACAACATGACGGTGCCGCAGTGCGCCGACGCGGTACGCCGCGTCGGAGGAACCTCGACCCGACTCGAGGTGTCTGGCGGCCTCACCCTCGACCGCGCGCGGGCGTACGCAGAGACCGGCGTCGACTACCTTGCGGTGGGTGCGCTGACGCACTCCGCCCCGGCGCTGGACATCGGCCTGGACCTCGTCTTCTCAGCCGGCCGAGCGGGCGGCGCTGACCACTAGCACCACCGCGCCGAGGGCGAACAGCAGCGTGGTGACGGCGACCAGCACCGACCGCCACGGCCGACGGCGGCGCACGTCGACGTAGTCGTCCACCGCCACCCAGACGCCGCTCGCGCCGTGCACCAGCGCGCACGCGAGCAGCAGCCCGTCCCAGACCACCCAGAGCACGGAGCTCCACCGGTGCGCGACGAACGACGCGTCGGTGGTCGAGACGTCGTGCACGATGTGCGTCACCGCGAAGTGCCCGGTGACGAGGACGGCGAGCAGCAGCCCGGTGAGCCGTACGACGAGATACGCGAGTGTGCGTCCGCTCATCAGGTCACCGGCCCGAGGATGACGGCGCTGCCCGCGACGGCGGCGACGACCGTCAGCGACGCGACGCCGCCGAGCAGCCGCAGCGACGCGGTGAGCCCGAGATCGGCGACGTCGACTGCGAGCAACCGCAGTCCGTTCAACGTGTGGAAGCAGATCGCGACGAGCAGCGCGCATTCGAACACCCGCATCGGCGCGGTGCCGTAGAGCGCGTGCACGTCGTCGTACAACGACGGCGAGACGGCGTACAGGCTGACGTCGACGACGTGCAGGCACAGGAACGCGAAGATCCCGAACCCGCTGATCCGGTGCGCGTAGAACGCCCACCTGGCCGCCTCGGCGCGCTCGCGCCGGGAGCGTGCCATGCGGCGCAGCGCCACGCCGACGAAGCCGCCGCCGTCGATCCTCCGCGCGGACACCAGGACGACGGCCGCGAACCCCACGACCGCCAGCACGACGACGGTGAACGCGCCGAGGAAGACGCCCTGCGCGGCGCTCATGACCAACTCCCCCTGGGGACCCCCACTGGGGTGATGGCCACATGTGGGGTCCCCACCGGGAGCCAGGACCACAATGCGGGTCCCCAGGTCAGCGCGGTCACGCCGACACCTCCGGGGACACCCGGGTGTGCTCGACGTCGCGGACGACGGGGTCCGCGCCGTCGCGGAGGACGATGTAACGCGACCACGCGACGTCATCCTGGTCCGGGAAGTCGGCGCGGTAGTGCGCGCCGCGCGACTCAGTCCGCAGCAGCGCGGACTCGACGACGTTGCGTGCAACGGTCAGCTGGTTGCGCAGGTCGAGTGCCTCCTGCCACGCGAAGTTGACCTCCCGTGGCCCCGCCACCGCAACGCGGGACGCGCGGTCTGCCAGCTCGTCCACGACCTGCAGGCACTCCTCCAGCCCGGCTCGGTCGCGCACGACGCCGCAGCCCACCCACATCGCGTCCTTCAGCTCGCCGGTGACCGGGAACGGTGCCTCGCCCGTCTCCCGCGTCAACGGCGCGTACGCCGCCGCGACCGACGTAGCCACCTGCTCGGCGTCCGGCGTACGCAACGGACGGTCCGCGGCGATCGCCGCCGCGATGTCACCGGCGCGTGCCCCGTACACCGTCGACTCGGCGACACCGTTGCCGCCGAGCCGGTTCGCGCCGTGCGTACCGCCGGCGTCCTCGCCGGCGACGAGCAGCCCGGGCAGCTCGGTACGACAGTCCCTGTCGATCACGACGCCGCCCATGTGGAAGTGCGCGGTCGGCGACACCTCGACCGGGCCGCGGGCGAGGTCCTGGCCCACCTGCCTGGTGCGCTCGACCATGCCGGGGAACCGCCGCTCGACCTCCGCGGCGCCGAGGCGCGAGATGTCGATGAGCACCGCGCCGTTGGGCGTCCCGCGCCCGGCCATGATCTCGGTGTACCCGGCACGCGAGACGACGTCGCGCGTCGACCGTTCCATCCGCGCGGCGTCGTAACGCGCCATGTACCGTTCACCCGCTGCGTTCGTGAGGTACGCGCCCGCGCCGCGCAGTCCCTCCTCCAGCACGGCGCCGGTGAGCCGGGACTCGCCCGCGAGCAGCCCGGTGGGATGGAACTGGAGCATCTCCATGTCCCGCAACGGAATCCCGGCACGCCAGCACATCGCGACGCCGTCGCCCGTCTTCTCCCGCGCGGGCGCCGCGATCCGGTACATGGTCGCGGCGCCGCCCGTCGCGACGACGACGACGCGTGCCCGGGCCAGTAGCGCGCGTCCCGTCCTGATGTCGAGTGCCGTCACTCCCGCCAGCTCACCGTCGGCGTCCCGCACGAGGTCGAGTGCGCGCACGTCCTCCAGCTCGCGTGGGCCGAGCCGGAACATCTGGTCGCGCAGCCGCCCCATGATCTCGATGCCGGTGAGGTCGCCGCGGTGCACGGTGCGGTCGAACTGCTGTCCGGCGAACGCCTTCTGGTGGATACGCCCGTCGGGCGCGCGGTCGAAGAAACAGCCGACCCGCGTCTCGAGCTCGTTGACGACTCTTGGCGCGTCCGTCACGAGGGTGTGCGCGAGCTCCTGGTCGTTGAGGTACTTACCGCCCTCGAGCGTGTCGCGCAGGTGCAGCTCGAGCGAGTCGGCGGGGTCGAGCACGGCGTTGAACCCGCCCTGCACCATCCGGGTGCAGCCCGAGCGCCCGACCGCTCCCTTGCTCAGTATGGTCACGTCGAGTCCCGGGTCGGCGGTCATGGCGTGCAGCACGCACATCAGCCCGGCACCGCCGCTGCCGACGACGGCGACGTCGGTGTCGACGGCGGTCACGTCGTCGGTTGCGCGGGCCATCACGATTTCAGCCTGCTTTTGCGGAGGTACCGGATCGCCGCCGCCGGGTCGAGGCCCTTGGGGCAGACGGCGCTGCAGCCGTAGACGTAATGGCACCGGTCGACGCCGCCGGCTCCGTCCGCGACCGCGAGACGTTGTTCCGCCGCGGCGTCGCGACTGTCGGCGACGAGCACCATCGCACGGTTCAGTGCCGCCGGCCCGACGAAGTCACGGGAACCCGCGGCGACCGCGCAGCTGGAATAGCATGCCGCGCAACCGATGCAGTCGAGCGACGCGTCGATGAGCCGTCGCTCGTCCGAGTCCGGCGTGACGACCGCGGGCTCGGTGAGGCCGTCGTGCGGTACGAGGTACGGCGTGACCTTCGCCCACTCTCGCCAGAACGGCGCGGTGTCGACGACGAGGTCACGCAGCACGGGCAGGCCCGCGACGGGGTCGAGGCGAACGGTGTCGCGGTCCTGCGGGACGGGCGTCTGGCACGCGAGCACACTGCGTCCGTCGAGCCGCAGAGTGCATGTTCCGCACATCGCGACCCGGCAGGAGAACCGGAACCCGATGCACGCATCGTGCTCGCGCTGGATCGCGAGCAGCAGGTCGAGCACCATCATCGGCTCGGTCCTGGCCACCGTGAAGGTCGACCGCGCAGCGGGATCGCTGCGCCGCACGACGACGGTGACGTCGCTGGATGCGTTGTGCGCCAAGGCCGTCAGCCCACGATGCTCGCGACGCGGGCGTTCCGCTCCTTCGTGGCCGACGCGAGCTGCGTTCGTCTGTCGTCGAGCCACGCCGCGTGATCCGCCAGGCGACGCCGCGCGTCGGAGAGCGCCGCGTCGACGGAGGACCGCGCCGGTCCTCCGACCACGGCGTGCGCGGCGACGAACGCCGTCGGGTCGAGCGCCGAATGTACGACGTCGTCCGGCAGCTCGATCGCCCGACCGAGTACGTCGCGTGCGGCGGTCGCCAACAGCGCCGCGTCGACGTCGGCCGGATCGCGTTCGGACTGCACGGCGAGCAGCACCAGGTGACCGACGACGCGATGCGCGGTGCGCGCGTCGAGGTCGGTCTCGCGGCGCACGACGGCGGCGAGCTCCGTCGCGGTCGCGAACCCCGCCGCAGCCCGGTCGAGCATCCGGTCGCGGTGGATCGTCATCGACCTGACCGTTCCGTCGAGCAGCCGCAACGCACGCTCCGTGTCGTCGAGCGAACGCAGCACCGGCGGGACCATCTCCTCCTCGACGTCCTTCAGGTCCTGGAAGTTCGTGTTGTGCAGGGTGCCGAACGCGCTCGTCATCTCGCCGATCGCGTGGGCACCGCGTGCCCGCACGTACTCGAACGGGTAGGCGTTCTTCTTCTGCGGCATCATGCTGCTCGACCCCGCGAACTCGTCGCCGATCTCGACCAGACCGAACTCGTCGGTGTGCCACATGTAGAGGTCCTGCGCGAGCCGGCTCGCCGTGACCATCAGGTTCGCGAGCGCCGCCGACGTCTCCAGCGCGTAGTCGCCACTGGACACGCAGTCGATGGTGTTCTCGCGTACACCGTCGAAACCCAGCAGCTCGGCCACGAGCGCGCGGTCGACGGAGTACGACGTGCCCGCGAGCGCGCCACAGCCCAGGGTGCACTGGTTGACGTTGCGGTACGCCGCGACCAGGCGTTCGTGGTCGCGGTCGAGCGCCGAAACGATGCCGAGCAGGTAATGCCCGACGGTGGACGGCTGCGCCGGCTGGAAGTGCGTCCACTGCGGCATCACGGTGTCCTTCTCACGGTCCGCGATGTCGACGAGCGTCCGCGTGAACCCGTTCAGCAGTTCGGTGACGTCGAGAATGCGCTCCCGCAACACGAGCCGCGTCAACGGTTCCGGCCGCGTCCTGCCGATGTTGACCTCGCCCGCCGCCTCCTCACCCGCGTGCTCGGTGAGCTTCGCCTCGACGTGCGAGTAGAAGTACTCGTACGCCGGGTTGAACTCCGCGATGGCGTCCGGCCCCTCGGCTTCGAGCGCGAGCACCGCGGCGAGCAGCTGCCGCGCACGGTCCCGCGGCACGATGCCTGTCTCCGCGAGCATCGTCACCCACGCCTTGTTCGTCTCCGTCAGCTGCGCGAAGTAATGCTGTTGCATGAACCGGAAGCTCGGCTCCAGGATCGTGTCGGTGTAGACCTGTCCAGGCGCCTGCTGCAGCCGTTCCCGGGAGATCGTCATGCTTCCTCGCAATCAACCGTTCGGTCGGACGATGCGCGCCGAGCACTCGGCCGCCATCGACCGGATGTCAGCGGCGAATGCGACGAGCGCGTCCGAGTCGAGCCTTGCGTGTACGGACGACACCGCGAGCGCACCGAGCGCGGTACCGTCCGGAGACGTGACGGGCGCGGCGATCGAACAACCGCCTGCGACGCGCTCCCCGTCGCTGACCGCGTAACCCCGCTCCGCGATCTCGTTGAGTCGCGTGGAGAGCTCGACGGGCGAGACGATCGTGTTGGCCGCGTACCTGGGCAGCTCACCGGCGAGCAGCCGCTCCCGTGCGGCGCGGTGGAACGCGAGAATCACCTTGCCCGTGGCACCCGCGTTCAACGGATACGCCCGGCCGAGCTCGAGCGCGAACCTGATCTCGTGCGGCGCCTGCAACGCGTCGACGGGAACGTACGAGCGGTCGACGAGCAGCGAGAACGAGGCGCTCTCACCCGTCAGCTCGACGAGCCGGTGCACGTACGGGCGGGCGACGAGCATCGACGTCAGCGCGGTGCCCGTGGCGAGCTCGAGCAGCCGCGGCCCGAGCACGAACCGTTTCGTATGCTCGTCCCTGCGGACGAACCCACGCCGTACGAGCGTGGAGAGCAACCGGTGGCTCGTCGACTTGTCCAGGCCGACATCACGTGCGACGTCGAGATTGCGAACGCCCTCAGGCGCGCGGGCCAGCTCCTCGAGCAGGTCGAGCGCCTTCTCCACGGTCTGGCTGCCGCTGCGGACGCGCTCCACTGTCGTCATCATCTCGATTATCGGGATCCCTTTGTTTTTCCGCACGATGCGTGTCGGCGGTCGGAAACTCATGGAA
>JAFMQP010000151.1 GCA_017354575.1 Acidothermales bacterium
GTTGTCACTTTTCCTACCCCCTCGTGTTCACCTTCACGACACCTCGGCTCCATAGCGTGCGCGCCATGTCGCTGCTCAACGGATCGGACGTGCTCGTCACCGGTGGTACGGGGTCGTTCGGCAAGACCTTCATCCGCCAACTCCTAGAGAAGCACGACCCCCACCGGGTCGTGGTGTTCTCGCGGGACGAGCTCAAACAGTACGAGGTGCGTCACCTGTTCGAGGACGACCCCCGGCTGCGCTGGTTCATAGGCGACGTGAGGGACCGCGACCGGCTCGTCCGCGCCATGCACGGCGTCGACTACGTCGTCCACGCGGCCGCGCTGAAGCAGGTCGACACCGCCGAGTACAACCCGTTCGAGTACGTACGCACGAACGTCACCGGTTCGCAGAACGTCGTCGAGGCCGCCATCGACACGGGCGTCCAGAAGGTCGTCGCCCTCTCCACCGACAAGGCGTCCAGTCCCATCAACCTCTACGGGGCGACCAAGCTCGTCGCCGACAAGCTGTTCATCTCCGCCAACCACTACGCCGCGCACCACCCGGCCAGGTTCTCGGTCGTGCGGTACGGCAACGTGATGGGCAGCCGGGGCTCGGTCATCCCGTTCTTCCGCAAGCTCGCCGCCGCCGGCAAGTCGCTGCCCATCACCGACAAGCGGATGACCCGGTTCTGGATCACCCTCGACCAGGCCGTCCAGTTCGTCATCGACTCGTTCGACATGATGGCCGGCGGCGAGTTGTACGTCCCGCGCATTCCGAGCATGCGGGTCGTCGACCTCGCGAACGCCGTCGCGCCGGACGCGCCCACGCACGAGATCGGCATCCGCCCGGGCGAGAAGCTGCACGAGGAGATGATCTCCCCCGAGGAGGGACGTCGCGCGCTCCGGCTGCCCGACCGCTACGTCCTCCAGCCCACGATCGCCGGCTGGGGGTACACGCCGCCGGTGGGCGGCACGCCCGTGCCCGACGGGTTCGCGTACCGCTCCGACTCCAACGACCTGTGGCTCGACGTCGACGCCCTGCAGGACCTGTTGGCGAAGACCGCGTGATGCTGCCGTACGGACGCCAGTCGATCTCGGAGGACGATGTCGAGGCGGTCAGCCGCGTGCTGCGCGGCGACTGGCTCACGACCGGCCCCGCCGTGTCGTCCTTCGAGAAGCGGCTCTCCGAGTGGGCGGGCGGCGCCGAGTGCGTCAGCGTCACGTCCGGCACCGCCGCGTTGCACGTCGCGTACGCCGCCTGCGGCGTCGGGCCAGGCGACGAGGTCGTGACCAGCCCGATCACGTTCGTGGCCACGGCATCCGGCGCGATGCTGCACGGTGCGCGCGTCGTGTTCGCCGACGTCGACGAGGACACCGCGCTGCTCGACCCGGACGCCGCGAAGGCCGCGGTCACGACCCGCACGAAGGTCATCACGGCGATCGACTACGCCGGCCAGCCCGCCGACTACGACGCGCTGCGCGACGTCGCCGAGGCGGGCAGCGCGTTGCTGCTCGACGACGCCGCACACTCGATCGGCTCGACGTACCAGGGCGAGCCGATCGGCTCGGTTGCGGACGTCACCACGTTCTCGTTCTTCCCCACGAAGAACCTCACCACCGCCGAGGGCGGCGCCGTCGCGACGACCGATCCCGTGATCGCCAAGCGGGCCAGGCGGTTCCGCAACATCGGCCTGGTCAGGGAACGCGAGGACCTGCGCCACCCGGACGAGGGCGGCTGGCACCAGGAGGTGCACGCGCTCGGCCTGAACTACCGGCTGCCGGACGTGCTCTGCGCGCTGGGCGAGGCGCAGCTGCGACGACTCGCCGACTTCAAGGCGCGCAGGGCACGGCTCGTCGCCCGGTACCGGGAACTGCTCGCGGACGTCGACGGCGTACGGTTGCTCCGCGTCCGCCCCGACGTGGACCCGGTCTGGCACCTGTTCCCCGTACGCATCGGCGACGGCAGACGGCGTACCGTCTACGACCGGATGCGCGCGGCCGGCGTCGGCGTGCAGGTCAACTTCATCCCCGTCTACCGGCACCCGGTCTTCGAGGACCTCGGCTACCGGCGCGGGATGTGCCCCAACGCGGAGGCGTTCTACGCCGAGGAGCTGTCGCTGCCGTTGTTCCCCGACCTCACCGACTCCGACCAGGACCGCGTCGTCGACGCGCTCGTGACCGCGCTGCGTTAGCCGGCCATGCACCACACCAACCACTACTACGGGCACGCGCAACTGATGGCGAGGTACGCCGGCCTGCCCGACTGGCGGCACCCGCCGCGCATCTGGGGCTACCTGCAGCACGGCTGGAACGTGCACCACGGTTTCGACCCGGCGCTCGACCTCGTCCCGGGCCTGCCGAAGTTCGTCTGGTCCGAGGCGCCGCGCGCCGTCGGGCAGGCGCTCGGCGTCGACGGCTACGAGGTCGTCGGCGCGCCCTGGGTGTACCTGCTCGCCATGCGCCCCGAGCCGGACGCGCAACCACGCGACGGCACGCTCTTCTACCCGTTCCACGGCTGGGAACGGCAACGCCTGCTCGGTGACCACGCCGCGCTGGCCGCGACGGTACGCGAGACCGAGCCCGGCCCGGTGACGGTCTGCCTGTACTGGCTCGAATACCAGGACCGGGCGGTCCGCAGGGCGTACGAGCGGGCCGGCTGCCGGGTCATCACGCACGGCCCGCGTGGCTCGCACAGGCGCGGCACGGACGTGCTCTTCCTCGACCGGCAGCTCACCGAGCTGCGCAGGCACCGGCGCGTGGCGTCCAACCGGATGAGCACCGCGGTGCTGTACGGCGCGTCGGTCGGCTGCGAGGTCGGCGTCTACGGTGACCCCATGGCGCTCGACGGCGAGGGCGACGTGTTCGGCGGCGTGGAGCGGATCCGGCGGGAATGGCCGGAGCTGCATTCGCCTGTGGTGCCAGCGGACCTGGCCACGAAGGTGGCACGGGAGGAGCTCGGCGTCGACCACCGCCGCCCGCCCGAACAGATCAGGGACCTGTTCGGCTGGCAGGTCGAGCCGGACGGGTCGTTCCGCACCCCGGAGCCGTCGCTCGAACCGACCCGGCTCCGTGCCCAGATCCGTTGGCTGGACCGGGAGGTCCAGGCACGCGACGACGAGCTGCGCCGTACGCTGACGTCGACGAGCTACCGCGTCGGCAACGCCGTCGTCCGTCCGGTGCGAACGCTACTGCGAAAGGGGCGACGCCGGTGAGGTTGCAGGCCGCCGAGGCCGAGTTCGACCGGTTCCGTTCGACGGCGGAGGTGTTCTGGCGCAACAACGTGCTGCCGAACGACGACGCCGACACGTGGATCCTGGTCGAGGCGTTGCACCAGGACATCCGCGTCTCGCTGCGCAACCTCACCGTCGCGAACGCGCTGCGCCGGGTCTTCCCCGCGAAGCTCGCCGTGTTCACGGGCACGGACGAGGACTGGTACGCGGCCCTGTGGAGCGACTTCGACGTGTCCCGCGTGCGCGAGCTCGCCGAGGCGTACGGCGCCGACGCGGTCATCGACGTGCACGGCCTCATCGACAAACGGGTCGCCGCGGGCGTCGACGTCCCGCCGACGTTCCAGGTGGGCGACCGCGAGGTCGCCGTCGGGACGGCGCCGTCGCGCATCGATCCCGGGCAACTCGACCACATCGTCCGCGCGACGGCGTGCCGGGTGCTGCGCGTGCCGAGGCTGTCGGACGCCGACCTCGACGGCGAGGCGTACGCGCGGGTGCGCAGCCGCAGCGCCGAGTTCTCCCGCGTCTACGACGCGATCGTGCACACGCTGCGGCCGGCCGCGCTGGTGACGAGCCACGTCGACTACAACCACTGGGGGCTCGCGGTCGAGTCGGCGATGCGGCTCGACGTCCCCGTGCTGCACGTGCAGAGCACCGGCTCGCTGAAGGCGTACGCGCTGTTCCCCGAGCACGCGACCGCGGACAGGTCGTTTCGCGCGTGCCTGACCACGCTCATCGGCGACTACTTCGACAAGCACGTCTGGGACAACCGCGAGCTCATCCGCCGCAGCGCCGAGCTGGTGGCGTGGCGGGCGAAGGGCAACCTCGGCCGGCCGTCGTGGTGGCGCGCGGGCAGCAGCGCCTCGATGGACCTCGGCAACGCGGTCGAACGCGCGCAGCTGCGGCTGCACGGCGTCGACCGGCTCGGTTTCGACCGCGACAAACCCGTCGTCGCCGTGTTCAACCATGCGGTGTCCGACGCGCTCAACACGAACGTCGAGACCTTCGACGACCTCGCCGGCTGGTTCGAGGAGACGGCGGCCTACGCGCGCACGCGCACCGACGCGAACTGGCTGTTCCTCGACCACCCGAGCCAGGCGCTCTACGACGTCAGCGGGTTCTTCGAGGGCATCGCCGAGCGGTACGCGGGCGCGCGGCACATGGTGTTCCGGCCCAGCCGCGCGCTCAGCAAGAACATGTTGTGGAGCATGGCCGACCTCGGCGTCACCGTGCGCGGCAGCGTCAGCAACGAGCTGCCGGCGTACGGCATCCCGGCGATCCAGGCGGGCTGGTCGGAGTGGAGCGCCTGCGGGCTGTCGAACGTCGCGGCCGACCAGGCGGACTACTGGCGGCTGCTCGACACCGCGTTGCGCGGCCTGGTCCGCGGGGAGCGGCTGGTCACCGACGAGCAGGTCGAACGCGCCCGGTTGTGGCACTGGTTCTACCGCGCCGGTAACGACGTCGCGTCGCCCGTCGTCCCGCACTGGGACGTGGGCGCGGGTGACCAGCTGCTGCGCGTCGTCCGGGTCGCGATGACCGGGATGGAGACCGACGGCGACCCGGTGTTCGCCGCCACCCGACGGATGTGGGAGCGCCGCGAGCCGTTCCTCACCCGGCTCGACCTGACGGAGTTGGAGGCGGGCCAGCTGTGACCACGGACGTCTTCACCGAACGCTGGTTCGGCATGGGCACGGAGTTCGACCGGCCCGCGCCGCGGCTCGACGTGCCCGGCGCGGTGACCAGCGGGCGGCAGCCGGTGCTGCTGCTCGACGACGGGCTCACCCGCGGCGACGGCGTCGTCGGCAGGTTCGAGGCCAGCCCCGCGCTCGTCGCGGTGAAGCTCGCGCCCGTCCGGGCGCCGGTGACGGTGACCCTGCGACTGGTCGCGGACGAGGACACCTCGGAGTGGTGGGAACGGCGTGTCCCCGAGTCGGTGCTGCCGCGGCTGCCGCACGGGCCGCGGCTGCTGCGGGTGCGTTCGCAGGGCGCGACCCGCGGCGCCGTCGTGCTGGCCAGGCGGCCGCAGGACTTCCAGCTGCGTACCCGGGTGCGGTTCACGTTCCAGCTGACGCCGGACGAGCTGCCCGACGACGGCATGCTGATCGTCGAGCTCGCCGACGTGACGCGCGACCTGCCGGAGTCACTGGCCGGCACGCTCGCGCCGCACCCGGCGGTCGGCGTCCGGCTGGACGCGGTCGAGGTGGCGCCGTCGACCGAGACGCCGGCGGTGGACGGGACGATCGACGGGGTGGCCGCCGAGCGGCTCGGCCTGGTGGGCACCGGCGGCCCGCCGAGCGGTGCCCTGCTGTCCGTCCGCGACGGGTTCTTCACGGTCCCGCCGACGAGGTCGGGTGTCGTCACCTGGCAGCTGCGCGCGAGCATGGTGCGTGACGCCGGGCCCGATCCCGTGCCGCCCCAACCCGGGCCCGCGATCCCCCGTCGCGCGCCCGGCGAGCCGCCGCTTTCCACCCGCGACAAGGCGATCGCGGTCGCCCGGCACGAGGCGGACGCCCTGCGCGCCGACGTACGCCGCCGCGGCCGGCACGTCGCCGTCCGCGCGTTGCGCAAGGCGACCGGGCCGGTGCACCGGACGCTCACGCCGCGGCTGCACGCCGACCTCTTCGACCGCGGCCTGATCCGAGCGCGCCTGGTGCCGCTCGAGGACGGCCCCGTCGTGCCGTGCCGGGTGACGGCGGGTTCCGGAGGCCGGGTGTCGGTCAGCTGCCAGGCCCCACCGGCGGGACCGGCCGTCGTGGACCTGACGCACGCGACCGCGGACGTCAGCGCCCTCGCCCGCGCCACCGGCGGGAGGCTGTGCTGGCATCTCGTCTCGGTGACGCACGCATGACCGCCGCCCCGACGCGAAGCGGGGGCCGGTCGTGACGACGTACGTGCCCGCACTCGACGGGACCCCCGAGGAGAACGCCGCCGAGCTGCACCGGCTGCTCGCGAACCCGGCCGGGCGACTGCAGCTTCCCGAGGGACGGCATGTCGTCGCGGGCGGGCTGGTGCTCACCGACGGCTGGACGCTCGCCGGCATTCCCGGCGACGGCCCTGCCGGCGCGCCTCGCGCGACGCTCGTCCAGGCCGCGCCGGCCGAAGACCCCTTCGTGCACGTGCTCGGCTCCCGCGTCGGCGTCGAGGACGTCGCCTTGCAGGTTCCCGCGGCTCATCCTGGCATGCACGACGGCGACCGGTGGACCGCCGTCACCGTCGGCCGCTACCTCTACCGCACCGACGCCACCTGGCTCGAGGGCGTCGCGATCCGGCGCGTGCACGTTATCCGGGTCGGCCGGTGTCCGGCCAACGCCGTCGCCGTCATGGGCGCCGTCCGCGACCTCCACGTCGCCGACGTCCGCGTCCAGGGCGGCGGCACCGGCCTCGCCGTGCACTGGGGCGCCGTCGGCCGCGACGTCAGCACGCTCACCGGTCCGTCGTACCACCCGCACCGGCTGCGGCTGCGCGACCTCACGGTCACCGGCGCGTACGAGGCGTTCTACCTCAGCTCCGTCCACGACGTCTCGGTGCGCGGCGTCCGCGCGAACGACGTCGAGATCGGGTTCCGGCTGCTGCCCGGCGACAACACCGACCGGCTGCACGACGACACCGGCGCCTCGCCGGTGAGCCGCGGCATCGAGATCCGCGACTGCGAGCTGGGCTGGAGCGGCAGGCGTTACGCGCTCCGCGTCGCCGGCTGGGGACGCAGCGAGATCGACCATCGCGTCACCCGGCTCGACTACCGCGACCTCACCGTCGACGACATCCGGATCCGGCCGCAACCGGTGCGCGACCGGAACGGCCACACCGACCCGCGCGTCGCCGTCGTCGTCGAGAACGCCGGACCCGTGCGGTTCGGCCGGATCCGGCTCGGCCACTCGCCCGGTGTGCAACCGGCCCGGGTGGACGGCGAGTACGTACCGCTGTCCGCGCTCACCCGATAGGGAACCGTGACCGGAGAGCCCGTCGAGGACCTCATGCTCAACCGCGAGCGGCACCGGTACCCGGCAACCGACCCGGTACGGGGAGGATGGTCCCCATGTCGAGACCGTCGCACCCGTACCGGGTCTGCTTCGTCTGTACCGGGAACATCTGCCGGTCGCCGATGGCCGAGGCCGTCTTCCGCGGCCAGGTCAGGCGCGCCGGGCTGGCCGACCGCATCGAGGTCGACAGCGCCGGCACCGGCGACTGGTACACGGGAGACCCGCCCCAGCCGGGCACGCTGGAGGTGCTGCGTCAGCACGGCATCGACGGCAGCGACCTGCGTGCACGCGGCTTCGAGCAGGGCGACTTCGAACGGTTCGACCTGATCGCCTGTCTCGACACCGGGCACCGCGACGAGCTGCGTCCGTACGCCGGCCCGTACGCCGACCGGCTCCGCCTGTTGCGGGAGTACGACCCGGACGCCGACAGCCCCAACGTCCCCGACCCGTACCTCGGCCCGCTGTCCGGGTTCGAGCTGGCGTACGCGCTCATCGAACCGGCGTGCCGCGGCCTGCTCGACGCCGTGACCGACGACCTCGGGGCGGTGGAGCGGTGACGACGACGGACGAGCTGCTCGCCAACGCCGCCGGGTACCGCGCGGCCTTCACCGGCGACGACCTCTCGGCCCAGCCGGTCCGGCGGATCAGCGTCGTGGCGTGCATGGACGCGCGGATCGACCTCTTCGCGTTGCTCGGGCTGCGCCGCGGTGACGCGCACCTGATCCGCAACGCGGGCGGGATCGCGACCGCCGACGTCCGGCGTTCGCTGGCGATCAGCCAACGCCGGCTCGGCACCACCGAGGTGGCGGTCATCCAGCACACGACCTGCGGGCTGCTCGGCCTCGACGACGAGGAGTTGCTCGCCGAGCTCGAGGCGGACGTCGGCCACCGTCCCGACTGGACGCCCGGGGCGTTCGCCGACCTGGACGAGAACGTCCGGGAGTCGGTCGCGCTGGTGCGTGCCGACCCGTTCATCCCCCACCGCGAGCACGTGCGCGGCTTCGTCTACGACGTGGCGGACGGCTCGCTTCGCGAGGTGACGTGACGACACCCGAGGACGCGGCCGCGCGGCTGCTCGGTCGGCCGGTGCGTGACGTGACGCCCGTCGGCGGCGGCTGCATCGGCACCGGCGCGCGGGCCACCACGGCGGACGGCCGGACGGTGTTCGTCAAGACGATGGCCGCGCCTCCCGAGGGCATCTTCGCCGCCGAGGCGGCGAGTCTCAGGTGGCTGCGTGCGGCAGGCGCCGTGCCCGTCCCCGAGGTGCTCGCGGACGGCGACGACGCCATCGTGCTCGAGTGGGTCGCGCCGGGTGCGCCGTCGCGTGCGGCGGCACGGCGG
>JAFMQP010000152.1 GCA_017354575.1 Acidothermales bacterium
GCAGTGCTGACCAAGCGCATCAGCGACCTGACCGAGCACCTCAAGGAGCACAAGCACGACCACCACAGCCGTCGTGGTCTGCTCCTCATGGTGGGCCGGCGCAGGCGCCTGCTGAACTACCTCCAGAAGACGGACATCACCCGCTACCGACAGCTCATCGAGCGACTCGGGCTCCGGCGGTAGGTCCGAAGGAGCGAACTCCGCACGGGGTTCGCTCCTTCTCTCGTATTTTCGACAACTGCATCAACCAACCGGCGTCCACCGCGTCGCACAGGCGTCACGACGGTCCTCGGTAGTGGCTCTCGGATCCGGCCCGGCAACACCGGGCCCGCCATCCGGGTGCTTCGATCGAAGACCGGCGCGGCGACCGAACCCGGTGGGCCACCAGAAAGGAGCGACCCGTGGAGGGTCCAGAGGTTCACTACGCCGAGGCCGTCATCGACAACGGTGAGTTCGGCAAGCAGGTCATCAAGTTCGAGACGGGCCGGCTGGCCCGTCAGGCGACCGGGTCCGCGGTCGCGTACCTCGGCGACACCATGGTGCTGTCCGCCACCACCGCGTCCAAGCAGCCCAAGGAACACCTCGACTTCTTCCCCCTGACGATCGACGTCGAGGAGAAGATGTACGCCGTCGGCCGGATCCCCGGTTCGTTCTTCCGGCGCGAGGGCCGGCCGAGCACCGAGGCGATCCTGGTCTGCCGGCTCACCGACCGGGCGCTGCGCCCGTCGTTCGTGTCCGGCCTCCGCAACGAGGTACAGGCCGTCGTCACCGTGCTCTCGCTGGAGCCGTCGCACATGTACGACGTCGTCGCGATGAACGCGGCGTACGCGTCCACGCTGCTCGCCGGGCTGCCGTTCACCGGGCCGATCGGCTCGGTCCGGATGGCACTCATCGACGGGCAGTGGGTTGCGTTCCCGACCTACGAGCAGCTGCAGCGCGCGGTCTTCGACATGATCGTGGCCGGCCGGGTCCTCGAGGACGGCGACGTCGCGATCATGATGGTCGAGGCCGAGGCCACCGAGGCCACCGTCGAGCTGGTCAGGGGCGGCGCGGTCGCGCCGACCGAGGAGATCGTCGCGGAGGGCCTCGAGGCCGCCAAGCCGCACGTGAAGGTGCTCTGCCACGCGCAGGAGGACCTCGCCAGGCGGGCCGGCGTCAACCAGACCGAGTTCCCGCGGTTCGTCGACTACGAGGACGACGTCATGGCCGCGGTCGAGAAGGCCGCCACCGACGACATCAACCAGGTCATCACCATCGCCGACAAGCAGACCCGCGAGGCCGAGACCGACCGGGTCAAGAACGAGCTCAAGGAACGGCTCGCCGAGCAGTTCCCCGACCGCGACAAGGAGATCAGCGCGGCGTACCGTTCGCTGACCAAGCGGCTGGTGCGGCAGCGGATCATCCGCGACAAGATCCGCATCGACGGGCGCGGCCAGGCGGACATCCGCCGGCTCTCCGCCGAGGTCGGAGTCGTCCCCCGGGTGCACGGCTCGGCGCTGTTCGAGCGCGGCGAGACCCAGGTGCTCGGCATCACCACGCTGAACATGCTCGGGCTCGAGCAGAAGCTCGACACGCTCTCGCCGGAGACGACGAAGCGGTACATGCACAACTACAACATGCCGCCGTTCTCCACTGGCGAGACCGGCCGCGTCGGCTCGCCGAAGCGGCGCGAGATCGGCCACGGCGCGCTCGCCGAGCGGGCGCTCGTGCCGGTGCTGCCGAGCCGCGAGGAGTTCCCTTACGCGATCCGGCAGGTGTCCGAGGCGATCGGCTCTAACGGCTCGACGTCGATGGGCTCGGTGTGCGCGAGCACGCTGGCGCTGCTGCAGGCGGGCGTTCCGCTCAAGGCCATGGTCGCGGGCATCGCGATGGGCCTGGTGAGCGACAAGGACGACGCCGGGCAGACGCAGTACGTCCCGATCACCGACATCCTCGGAGTCGAGGACGCGTTCGGCGACATGGACTTCAAGGTCGCGGGCACCCGCGAGTACGTCACCGCGCTGCAGCTCGACACCAAGCTCGACGGCATCCCGGCGTCCGTGCTCGCTGCCGCGCTCAAGCAGGCCCGCGACGCGCGGTTCACCATCCTCGGCGTGATGGAGGAGGCCATCGACGCGCCCGGCGAGATGTCACCGTTCGCGCCGCGGATCATCACCGTGAAGATCCCGGTCGACAAGATCGGCGAGGTGATCGGGCCCAAGGGCAAGGTCATCAACACGATCCAGGACGAGACCGGCGCCGACATCTCGATCGAGGACGACGGCACGATCTACATCGGCGCGGTGGACGGCAAGTCGGCCGAGGCGGCCAGGGCGCAGATCAACGCCATCGCGAACCCGCAGCTGCCCGAGGTCGGCGAACGCTACCTCGGCACGGTCGTGAAGATCACCTCGTTCGGCGCGTTCATCTCGCTGCTGCCCGGTCGCGACGGCCTGCTGCACGTGTCGAACATGCGCCCGCTGAACGACAACAAGCGGGTCAACGAGGTCGAGGACGTCGTCAAGGTCGGCGACAAGGTGCAGGTCGAGATCACCGAGATCGACTCGCGCGGCAAGCTGTCGCTCGTCCCGGTGCTCGAGGAGACCGCCGTCGAGGCGGGCTGAGTCGCCGCCCACCTGCCCGACCCCACGAAAGGTGCCGTGACGGCGAACGTGTTGGTGAGCGAACAGCCCTCCGGCTCGACCCGAACCCTGTTCCGTGCCAAGGACGGGACGGGTGCGGTGCGCAGGACCGTCCTCCCGGGCGGCCTGCGCGTCCTCACCGAGGCCGTGCCGAACGTCCGCTCGGTGTCGTTCGGCATCTGGGTCGGCGTCGGGTCACGGGACGAGTCGCCGGCGCTCGCCGGTACCAGCCACTACCTGGAACACCTGCTGTTCAAGGGCACGCGGCGGCGTACGGCACTCGACATCGCGGCGGAGATCGACGCCGTCGGCGGCGAGATGAACGCGTTCACCACCAAGGAGTACACGTGCTTCTACGCCCGTGTACTCGACGTCGACCTGCCGCTCGCGGTCGACGTGGTGTGCGACATGATCACGTCGTCGGCGATCGCCTCCGAGGACGTCGACAACGAGCGCGGCGTCGTGCTCGAGGAGATCTCGATGAACGACGACGACCCGGGCGACGTCGTCCACGACGCCTTCGCCGCCACTCTGTTCGGCGACTCGCCGCTGGGGCGGCCGATCCTCGGCACCGTCGAGTCCATCAAGGCGCTCACCCGGCGGCAGGTGTCGGGCTACTACCGGCGCCGCTACAAGGCGCCGCACATGGTCATCGCCGCCGCCGGCAACCTCGACCACGCGAAGGTCGTCCGCCAGGTGCGGTCGGCGTTCGCCAGGGCCGACGCGCTCGGCACGGAAGCCGCGCCCACGCCGCCGCGCACGGGGACCGACTCCGCGGCCGGCTCCGTGCGCAACGTCGCGGTCGTCAACCGCACCACCGAGCAGGCGAACCTCGTCCTCGGCACGCCCGGGGTGTCGCGGACGGACGAGCGCAGGTTCGCGCTCGGCATCCTCAACGCCGCGCTGGGCGGCGGGATGTCGTCGCGGCTGTTCCAGGAGGTGCGGGAGAAGCGCGGCCTCGCCTACAACGTGTTCTCCTACGCCTCCCAGTACGCCGGCGCGGGGCTGTTCGGCATCTACGCCGGCTGCCAGCCGGAGAAGGTCGACGACGTGCTCGCGATCTGCCGTGACGAGCTGGTCGCGGTCGCGGACCACGGCATCGGCGCGGACGAGCTGGACCGCGGCAAGGGCCAGCTGCGCGGCGCGGCCGTGCTCGGCATGGAGGACATGTCCTCGCGGATGAGCCGGCTCGGCAAGAGCGAGCTGGTCTACGGCGAGCTGCTGTCCGTCGACCAGATCCTCGCCCGCGTCGACGCCGTCACGCGGGAGGACGTGCAGCAGGTGGCGCGCGACCTGCTGGACGGCCGGCTCAACCTCGCCGTGGTAGGCCCGTTCGACGAGGACCGCGATTTCAGCGGCCACATCGACCACTAGCCTTTCCTCCCATGACGACTCGCGTGGGTGTGCTCGGCGCGGCCGGGCGGATGGGTGGTGAGGTCTGCCGGGCGGTGGAGGCGGCCGACGACCTGGAGCTCGTCGCTCCGCTCGACGTCGAGGACGACCTCGACCGACTGCGTACGGCGGAGGCGTCCGTCGTGGTCGACTTCACCACGCCGGACGCGGTGATGGACAACCTGCGCTGGTGCGTCGGGAACGGTGTCCACGCCGTCGTCGGCACCACCGGGTTCGACGACGAGCGGCTCGACACCGTACGCGGCTGGCTCGCGGACGCGCCCGGCGTCGGCGTCCTGGTCGCGCCGAACTTCAGCGTCGGCGCGGTGCTGATGATGCGGTTCGCCGCGCAGGCCGCCCGGTTCTTCGACTCCGTCGAGATCATCGAGATGCACCACCCCGGCAAGGCGGACGCGCCGAGCGGCACCGCCCGCCGCACCGCCGAACTGGTGGCGGCCGCGCGCGGGGAGGCCGGCGTCGGCGCCTCGCCGGACGCCACCACCCAGGCGCTCGACGGCGCGCGGGGCGCGGACGTCGCGGGCGTGCGCGTGCACGCCGTGCGGCTGGCGGCGCTCGTCGCGCACCAGGAGGTGCTGCTCGGCGGGCACGGCGAGACGCTCACCGTCCGGCACGACTCGCTCGACCGCGCGTCGTTCATGCCCGGCGTGCTGCTCGGCGTCCGCCGCGTGCCGGACGCCCCGGGGCTCACGGTCGGCCTGGAGGCGTTCCTGGACCTGGACGGGTGAGCCTCCTCGTCACCGGTGGGCTCGTCGCGTCCGGGCTGGACGAGCCGCCCGCGCCGCGCGACGTGCTCCTCGACGGCGAGCGGATCGCGGCGGTCGAGCCGCCTGGCCGCATCCCCGCCGACGCCGGCGAGCCGGTCGACGCCACCGGCCTGGTCGTCGCGCCCGGCTTCGTCGACGTGCACTCGCACGCCGACAACGCGCCGCTGCTCGGGGCGGACGACACCACGAAGATCCTGCAGGGCGTCACGACCGAGGTGGTCGGCAACTGCGGGTTCTCACTGGCACCGGTGGTCCCCGAGTACCGCAGTGACCTCGCCGCGCTGTGCGGCCGGCTCTTCCCCGACCTCGACTGGCGCTGGTCGTCGTTCCACGAGCTGCTCGGGACGCTCGACGCCGCCGGGTACGTCACCAACTACGTGCCGCTCGTCGGGCACGGCACGCTGCGGCTCGCCGTCGCGGGGATGGCCGACCGGCCGACGACGCCGGACGAGCGCGCGCGGATGGGCGAGCTGCTGCGCGAGGCGACCGACGCCGGCGCGTTCGGCGTCTCCAGCGGCCTGATCTACCCGCCCGCGGTGTGGAGCGACACCGAGGAGCTGGTGGCGCTGGCGCGGCACCTGCCGGAGGGCCGGCTCTACGCCACGCACATGCGCGACGAGGGCGCCGGTCTGCTCGCGAGCATCGACGAGGCCGTCACCGTCGGCCGCGCGGCCGGCCGCCGCGTGCAGGTCTCGCACCTGAAGGCGGCGGGAGAGCCGAACTGGGGCGGCGTGCCGGCCGCGCTGGATCGGCTGGACGCCGCACGTGCGGCGGGCGTCCCGGTTGCGCAGGACGCGTACCCGTACACCGCGTCGTCGACGATGCTCACCACCCGGCTCCCGGCGTGGGCGCAGGACGGCGGTGACGCGGCCGTCCTCGACCGGCTCGCCGACCCGGTGACGCTGCGCCGGCTCCGCGGCGAGTGCGGGGACGAGTGGGACCGCGTGCTCATCGCGTCGACCGCCGACCACGAGTTCGAGGGCAGCACGGTCGAGGAGACGGCGGGGCTGCTCGGCGTCGACCCGTTCGACGCGTTCGTGGAGATCCTGCGCAGCGAGCGGCTGCGGGTCAGCGCCGTGCTGTTCACCATGCACGAGGACGACCTGGTGGCGGCGCTCGCGAACGCGCACACGATGGTCGGCTCGGACGGACTGCCGCCGGGCGTCGGCGGCCGGCCGCACCCGCGCTTGTTCGGCACCTTCCCGCGCGTCCTAGGCAGGTACGTCAGGCAGCGCGCCGTTCTCGACCTCGGTACCGCGGTGCACCGGATGACCGGCTTGCCGGCGGCGGCGTTCGGGCTCACCGACCGTGGCCTGGTCGCGCCGGGCCGGGTCGCCGACCTGGTCGCGTTCGACGCCGCCGAGGTGACCGACGTCGGCGACTACCGCGACCCCGTGCACCCGCCGCGCGGCATCGCATGGGTGCTGCAGGCAGGCGCACCGGTCGTACGCGACGGCCGCTGGCTCGGCGTCCGCCGCGGTCGCCGGCTGCTACCGCGCTGAGCCGTTCACCGCCGACGCCTCGTGTTGATCACGATTGAGCATGAATGGTGGACGGGCGCAGTCGTTTGCAGCACACTCGTACCCGATCCCTCGCCAGGCGATACGTTGCGGGACGTCCGACAGGAGGCGCCATGTTCCACCAGGTCCTCGATCCGACCGGCTCCGTCGCCGGCGACACGCTGCTCGCGCTCGTCCCGGTCGTGGTGCTGCTCGTGCTGCTCGCGGCGGTGCGGATGTCGGCGTGGCAGGCCGTGATCATCGGCTCGGTGGTGACGATCGTGCTCGGGGTGGCGGTCTGGCAGGCGCCGTTCGGCTCCACCATGGCGGCGTACGGGCTCGGCGCGGCGACCGGCGTCTGGTCCGTCAACTGGATCGTGTTCTGGGGCGTGATCATCTACAACACGCTCGTCCAGACCGGCGCGTTCGGAGAGTTCCGCGGGTGGCTCATATCGCGCGCCACCGCGGACGTCCGGGTGCAGGCGCTGCTGCTCGCCTGGGCGTTCGGCGCGCTGCTCGAAGGCCTCGTCGGCTTCGGCTACCCGTGGGCGGTCGTCGCCCCGATCCTCATCGGTCTCGGTGTCGCCGACCTCGCCGCGATCCGGATCGCCGCGATCGCGAACAACGCCCCGGTGTCGTACGGCGCCCTCGGCGCACCGATCATCGGTCTCGCCGCCGTGACCGGGCTGCCGCTCATGGACCTGTCCTCGTCGATCGGCCGGATCGTCGCGATCCTCGCGCTCGCGCCGCCGTTCATCCTCATCTACCTGGTGAGCGGACGCCGCGGACTGCGGGACGGCTGGCCGCTCGCGATCGTGGCGTCGCTCGGCTACATCCTCGGGCAGTTCCCGACCGCGGAGTTCGTCGGCCCGTACCTGCCGGACATCATCGGCGCGCTCGTCTCGTTCGCGGCGCTGCTGATCCTGCTGCGGTTCTGGCGGCCGCGGACGATCCTGGGCTTCGGCGGCAGGGAGCTGTCCGCGGACGAGCAGGCCGCGACGCAGCGCCAGGCCACAGAGGGCCAGGTCGGCTCGATCGGCCGTGCGCTGATCCCGTTCGGCATCCTCATCGTCGTCGTCGTGCTGTGGACCGGACCGTGGTCGCCGCTGACGAAGTACGTGCCGTTCGACCCGTCGGTGCCGATGCTCGCGTCGCTGTCGCACCAGGCGGCCGTCGTCGACTGGAAGTTCGCGCCGTTCGTCGCCGGCACGGCGATCCTCGTCTCGTGGCTGATCATCCTGGCCGTGCTGCGTCCGAACGGACGCCAGCTGAGCCGGGTGTTCCGCGACACCTTCAAGCAGATGTGGGGCGCCCTGCTCGTCGGGCCGTTCATCTTCGGCCTCGCGTACGTGTTCAACTACACCGGCATGGCCAGCTCGATGGCGAACGGGTTCGCCAAGGTCGGCACGGTGTTCATCATCCTGGCGCCGGTGCTCGGCTGGATCGCGGTGGCGCTGTCCGGCAGCAACACGTCGTCGAACGCCGTGTTCGGCGCGTTCCAGTACTCCGTCGCGAAGCTGCTCGGCGCGCCGCCGCTGCTGTTCCCTTCGCTCAACTCGGTGGGCGCCGAGGTCGGCAAGCCGATCGCGCCGCAGACCGCGAGCGTCGGCGTCTCGACCACGAAGTTCGTCCGGAACGAGGGCGAGGTCATCAGGTACAACATGCCGTGGACGATCGGGATCCTCGTCTACCTGATCGCCATCGGCTGCCTGTACTACTTCGTCCTGCCGGGCGCGATGCGCTGACCCGGGAGGTCTCGTCGCATCACCAGGCGGGGCCGCCCGCCCGCCACGGCGTCGGTGGTGCCCACGACCCGGAACCCGGCAGGGTCGAACATCGACCTCGTCCCGACGAAGGCCATGGTGTGGTCCATCCGTCCCGGCGGGTCGACGGGGTACGCCGCCACCGCCGGCGCGCCGCTCACCGCCGCGTGGGCGACCGCGCCCTCGAGCAGCGGCGCCGTCACGCCCTGCCCGCGGTGGCCCGGACGGACGATGACGCACACGATGCTCCACACCGGCAGGTCGTCGACGGGGCGGATGAGACGCGAACGCGTCAGCCGGGTGCTCTCGGTGCGCGGACCGATGTTGCACCACCCCACCGGTTCGCCGTCGCGGTAGGTCACCACGCCCGGCGGATGCTCCCGCTCGCACAGCCGGCGCATGGCCCGTTCGCGGCTCCCGTCGCCGAGCCGCTCGATCTCGGCGGCCCGCAGCCGGTGTGACAGGCACC
>JAFMQP010000153.1 GCA_017354575.1 Acidothermales bacterium
CGGGAGGGCCTGACGCCGCATCGGCGGGCCGAACCAGCTGATGGCCCGGCCGTGCGGCCGGGTCCGGGCGAGCGGTCCCCCGTCGTGCGCTGGGGATCCCCACCGTGGTCCTGGCCACTAGTGGGGACCCCACGAGGGGCTCGCCTGGGCGCTCCTGGCGCGCATCTCGGCCCCACGCCCGCGGCAGGTCGGTGTGACGCCACGAGCCTCGCGCGCGGCGAAGGCGGCGTACTCGTCCGCCGTGGTCATGCCAGTAGTGTCCGTGGTCATGCACAGGCTCACCCCGGAGGAGGCCCGCCGCGTCGCGGTGCGCGCCCAGCTGCTCGACGCGAGGCGACCGACGGACCTGGTGCGGGCGGTCGAGCGGCTCGCCGTGCTGCAGATCGACCCGACCAGCGCGGTCGCGCCGAGCGCCGATCTCGTCGCGTGGTCGCGGCTCGGGGCGTCGTACTCGCCCGCGGATCTCACCCGGGCCGTGGAGGTCGACCGGTCGCTGACCGAGCTGGTCGCGATGATCCGCCCGACCAGTGAGCTGCCGGTGCACCTCGGTCTCTCCGGGCTGGGCGCGCACCCCAACACCCAGCGCTGGCTCAAGGTGAACGACCGCTTCCGGAGGAACCTGCTCGCCCGGCTGAGGGCGGACGGGCCGCTGCTCTCGCGCGACCTGGACGACACCAGCGTGGAGCTGTGGGACTCCGCGGGCTGGAACGCGAACCGCAACATCACCCGGATGCTGGAGCTGATGGTGATGCGGGGCGAGGTGGCCGTGGCCGCCAGGCAGGGACGGCAGCGGGTGTTCGACGTCGCGTCGCGGGTCTACCCGCCCGGCACGAAGCCGCTGCCGGACGCCGAGGCCAGGGTGCGCCGCGACGAACTGCGGCTGCGCGCGCTGGGCATCGCCCGCGCGACCGGCACCGTGCTTCCCGGAGAACCCGGCACGGTCGGTTGGGCCGGCGAGCCGGCCGTCGTCGAAGGCGTCGACGGCGAGTGGCGGGTCGACCCGGCGCAGCTCGGACTACCCTTCACCGGCCGCACCGCCCTGCTGTCACCGTTCGACCGGCTCGTCCACGACCGCGCACGGCTGCGGGACCTGTTCGGGTTCGAGTACGCGCTCGAGATGTACAAGCCCGCGGCGAAACGCCGCTGGGGTTACTACGCCCTCCCCGTCCTGCACGGCGACCGGCTCGTCGGCAAGCTCGACGCGAAGGCCGATCGCAAGGCCGGCGTGCTGCGGGTGTCCGCGCTGCACGAGGACGTATGGTTCACCAAGGCGATGCGGGCCGACGTCCACGCCGAGGTCGACGCCCTGGCCGGCTGGCTCGGGTTGCGCCGTATCTAGACATCTGTCAAATTAGAGGTGTGTCGAACAAGAAGACCGTCGCGATGGTCGACGACTGCCGCGCTCCGCTGGTGTCCGAGCCGCTGGGAGAGCCGGAGGCGAGCGCCGTCGCCCCGCTGTTGAAGGCGTTGGGCGATCCGGTGCGGCTCCGGCTGGTGTCGCTGATCGCCTGCCACGAAGGCGGCGAGGCGTGCGTGTGCGAGCTCACCGGGGCGTTCGAGTTGACCGCGCCGACGATCTCGCACCACCTCAAGGTGCTCCGCGAGGCCGGGGTCATCGACGCGGAGCGCCGTGGTACGTGGATCTTCTACCGGATCAACGCCGACGTGCTGGCGCGGATCTCCACCCTGCTCGCCGCGCGGGCGCCGGTCCCGGCATGACGGAGACCCGCGAGGTCGCCCCGTCCGGGGAGGCGACGGCGGTCACGGCCCGGTTGTCGACGCTGGACCGGTTCCTGCCGCTGTGCATCGCGGCCGCGATGGCCGTCGGTCTGCTCGCCGGGCGGCTGGTGCCCGGCCTCGCCGCCGGACTCGACGCGGTCGCGGTCGACGGTGTATCGCTGCCGATCGCGCTCGGGCTGCTGGTGATGATGTACCCGGTGCTGGCGAAGGTCCGCTACGACCGGCTGCACGCCGTCACCGGCGACCGGCGGCTGCTCGTGCCGTCGCTGATCCTCAACTGGCTGGTCGGCCCGGCCGTCATGTTCACGTTGGCATGGCTGTTCCTCCCCGACCTCCCCGCGTACCGCACCGGCCTGGTCGTCGTCGGCCTGGCCCGGTGCATCGCCATGGTCATCATCTGGAACGACCTCGCCTGCGGCGACCGGGAGGCCGCGGCGGTTCTCGTCGCGCTCAACTCGGTCTTCCAGGTCGTGGCCTTCGCGGGGCTCGGCTGGTTCTACCTCCACGTCCTGCCCGGCTGGCTCGGCCTTTCCACCACCGGGCTCGACGTGTCCGCCTGGACGATCGCCCGCAGCGTGCTCGTCTTCCTCGGCGTCCCGCTGGTGGCCGGATACCTCACCCGCCGCCTCGGCGAACGCGCCCGCGGCCGCGCCTGGTACGAGTCCCGGCTGCTGCCACGGCTGGGGCCGTGGGCACTGTACGGGCTGCTGTTCACCATCGTCGTCCTGTTCGCGCTGCAGGGCCACGCGATCACGGCGCAGCCGTTGAGCGTGACCAGGATCGCGCTGCCGCTGCTGGTGTACTTCGCGGTCATGTGGGCCGGGTCCTACGCCCTCGGCCGCGGCGTCGGGCTGCGTTACGAACGCGCGACGACGCTCGCGTTCACCGCCGCCGGCAACAACTTCGAGCTCGCGATCGCCGTCGCGATCGCCACGTTCGGCGTCACCTCCGGCCAGGCCCTCGCCGGCGTCGTCGGTCCCCTGATCGAGGTTCCCGTCCTCGTCGCGCTCGTCTACCTGTCCCTGGCGTTACGCCGCCACCTGTTCCCGGCCACGGAGGCCAAGCCATGACCGACGCCCCCGAGGTGCTGTTCGTCTGCGTCCACAACGCCGGCCGCTCCCAGATGGCCGCCGCGCTGCTCGACCACCACGCCGCCGGCCGGGTCACCGTCCGCTCCGCCGGCTCCGCCCCCGCCGCCGAGATCAACCCCGCCGTCGTCGAGGTCATGGACGAGATCGGCCTCGACCTGTCCAAGGAGTTCCCCAAGCCGCTGAGCGACGAGGCGGTCCGCGGCGCCGACGTCGTGGTGACGATGGGATGCGGCGACGCCTGCCCCGTCTATCCCGGCAAGCGCTATCTCGACTGGGAGCTGCCCGACCCCGCCGGCCGGGACGTCGACACCGTCCGCGGCATCCGTGACCGGATCGACGCCCTCGTGCGAGGTCTTCTCACCGATCTCGTGGTTTCCTGATACCCGTAAGGGGGTGACCCGCGACGGTGTCCGTCGTCGACAGGCAGGCCATCCACGACGAGATGGACCGAGTCGTAGCGCAGTTCCGGCGCCTGGTGCGTGATGCGTCCGCGTCGGAGCTGTCCCGGAGGTCGGACGGCACCCGGTGGACGAACCAGGAACTGCTGTTCCACATGCTCTTCGGCTACCTGATCGTACGGGCCCTGCTCGGCATGGTGCGCACGGCCGGCCGCCTGCCCGACGCGGTCGGCCGCACCTTCGCCGCGACGCTGAACGCCGGCACGCGCCCGTTCCACGTGGTCAACTACCTGGGTTCGTGTGGCGGCGCACGGGTCTTCCACGGCGGCCGGCTCGCGGCGAAGTTCGACCGCACCGTCGCCTCGCTGCATCGGCACCTCGACGCCGAGAGCGACACGGCGCTGGAGCGCGAGATGCACTTCCCGGTGCGGTGGGACCCGTACTTCCGTGACGTCATGAGCCTCGCCGACGTCTACCGCTACGGCACCAGGCACTTCGAGCACCACCGGCGCCAGCTCACGCTGCCCTGACACCGCCCGGCCAGGAGGAGCCGACCGTCAAGCCCGCAAGGTGGCGCGGACCAGATCCCGGAGTTCCTCGTCGGGGTATGTCGTCGCGGTCGGGCGAGGCATAGAGCGACATCCCGTAGGACAACGCCACCTCGGCATCAGGGCAGGTGCCGACGATCAGTCGGTGCAGGCGGTCGAACAGCGGCCGATGCGGGTCGGCGAGCCCGTCGCGGTAGCGACGCACGGCCTCGTCGATCGCGCCACCAGCTATCCGCCCAGGTACTCCTCGTCGGGTACGTGTTCGAGCCAGGTCATCGCGGTGGCCGGGTCGTCGGCGTTGTCGAACATGGCCAAGTGCTCAATGAACGTGTCGGCGGAGGCGCCGTGCCAGTGCTCCTCGGACGGCGGGGTGTAGACGGTCTGCCCTGGATGCGCCTCGACCTTCACGCCACCGCGGGACTGGATCCACGCCACACCCTGCGTGACGTGCAGGGTCTGGCCGCGGGCATGCGAGTGCCAGGCGGTGCGGGCGCCGGGCGCGAACCGTACCTTCGCCACGGTCATGCGCTGGGCATCCTCGCGCGGGTAGGCGATGGGGTCGAGCCAGACGTCGCCGGTGAACTGCTCGGGCGGGTTCTTCGTGGTGGGGACGGTCGGGTCGAGCTCCATGGGTCCTCCTGCGCGTCGCGGTCGTCGTCTCGATCGTTCGGGGGCATGCCCAGGTTATGGCCGGGCGACGACAGGTCCGTCATCGCGCGTCGCGCGTCATCGCGGACGGCTGCACGTCGGCCGGGTAGGCGCGGGTCTGGGTGGCCTTGACCGCGACCCACACGGGTTGGCCCGGCGCCAGTTCGAGGTTCGCGGCGGCGGCGGGGGTGACGTCGGCGGCGACGCCGATCGGTCCGGCGAGCTGGACGCGGAGGTTGTCGCCGTTGCGCTGCAGGCCGGTGATGGTGGCCGGCCAGGTGTTGCGCGGACTGCCGTGCGGTCGGCTCGAGTGGAGGGCGACGGCGGACGGGGGGAACGCGACGAACGCGTCGCCGTGGAGCGGGTCGTCCACGGCGAGAGCGAGGTCGGGACCGACCCGGACGGTCTGGCCGTCGGCGGTGCCGCGATAGAGGTTGAGGCCGACGAGGCGGGCGACGTAGTCGGTGCGGGGTTGCGCGGTGATGGTTGCCGCGTCGCCTTCCTGCACGACGTGTCCGGCCTCGACGATGACGAGTCGGTCGGCGAGGACGAGCGCGTCCAACGGGTCGTGGGTGACGAGCAGGCTGGCGCCGGGGTGTTCGGCCAGGTGCCGGTGCAGGGCGGCCCGCGTGTCCAGACGGGTCCTGGCGTCCAGGGCCGCGAGCGGTTCGTCGAGCAGCAGCAGCTCCGGGTGCACCGCAAGCGCGCGCGCCAGTGCGACGCGTTGGGCCTGTCCGCCCGACAGCTGCCGAGGCTTGAGCCGTGCGCGGTCGGCGAGACCGACGCGCTCCAGCCAGTCGGCGGCCAGCTGGCGTGCGCTCCGCCGGTCGACACCGTGGCGGCGGGGGCCGAAGGCGACGTTGTCCTGGGCGGTCAGGTGCGGGAACAGCAGGTAGTCCTGGAAGACGACGCCGATCGGGCGGCGCTCGGCCGGCGTCCACGTGCGCCGCTCGGGACGGTCGACGTCCCCGCCGGCGAGCGTGACATGGCCCGCGGTCAGGGGTTGCAGGCCCGCCAGGGCACGCAGTGCCGTGGTCTTGCCGGCGCCGTTGGGGCCGAGCAGCCCCACCACCTCACCGGACTCGATCCGCAGCCGTATGTCGAGCCGGAACGTGCCCCGGTCGACGACGATGTGGGCGTCGACGACGGGGCCTGGGCGGCGCATGCCCTCGATCATGGGGCGGTCAGCCACCTGTCGCGCAGCAGGGCCAGGATCGCGACCGACACGATCAGCAGGATCAGGCTGAGCACGATCGCCGCCTGCAGGTCGGTCTCCAGCGCCAGGTAGACCGCGAGCGGCATCGTCTGGGTGCGGCCGGGGAAGTTGCCGGCGAACGTGATCGTCGCGCCGAACTCTCCCAGCGCACGGGCCCAGCAGAGCAACGCCCCGGCGGCGATGCCGGGCGCCACCAACGGCAGCGTCACGCGGATGAACGTGGTCCACCGGTCCGACCCGAGGGTTGCGGCCGCCTCCTCGTAGCGGATGTCGGCGCCGCGCAAGGCGCCCTCGACCGCGATCACCAGGAACGGCATGGCGACGAACGCCTCGGCGACGACGACGCCGGCGGTGGTGAACGGCAGCGTGAACCCGAACGTGCTGTCCAGCCACCGGCCGATCAGGCCGTTGCGGCCGAACGCCAGCAGCAACGCCACGCCGCCCACGACCGGAGGCAACACGAGCGGGACCGTGACCAGGGCGCGCACCAACCGGCGTCCGGGGAACTCGACCCGGGCCAGCAGCCACGCCAGCGGGACACCGAGCACCAGGCAGACTCCGGTGGCGGTGGTGGCGGTCTGCAGGGACAGCCTCAGCGCGGTCAGCACCCCGGGCTCGGTCAGCCGTCGCGGCAGCGTCGTCCACGGCGCCCGGATCAGCAGGCCCGCGAGCGGCAGCACCAGGAACGCCAGGCCGGCCGCTGCCGGGATCATGAGTCCCATCGGCACCCGTTGCACGCGACGTGGTGACGCGGCGCCCCCGGGCCGCGCCACCACGTCCTGCTCGTCGATGCCGACCACGACTCTCACAGGGGTGCTAGGGAGCTTGGAAGCCGGCCCTGGTGAGCACCGCCTTGCCCTTTGCCGACAGCACGTAGTCGACGAATGCCTTTGCGGCGGCCCGGTTCGGCGCGTCCTTCAGCACGACGATGGGGTAGTCGTTGATGGCGTTCTTCGACTCGGGGAACTCGATGCCCTGCACGTCCTTGGCGGCACTCCTGGTGTCGGTGCGGTACACGAGGGCGGCGTCGACCTCGCCGAGCGTCACCTTCGACAGCGCCGCCTTGACGTCCTGCTCCTGCGTCACCGGCCTGAGCTTCACACCGGCTGACGAGAGGGCCTTCTTCGCCGCGGCTCCGCACGGCACCTGCTCCGCGCAGAGCGCGACCTTCGTGCCCTTCCTGGTCAGGTCGGACAGCCTCCTGATCCCCTTCGGGTTGCCCTTGGGCACGGCGATCACCAACTGGTTCTGCACGAACGTGGTGGGCTTCCCGGCGCCGTTGCCCGCGTCGGTGACGGTCTTCATGTTCGCCGGGGCGGCCGAGGCGAACACATCCGCGGGCGCGCCCTGGTTGATCTGCGTCGCCAGGTCGGAGCTGCCGGCGAAGCTGAAGGTCACCTTCGTGCCGGGGTGGGCGGCCTGGAAGTCCCTACCGATCCGGGTGAACGACTCCGTCAGCGACGCCGCGGCGAAGACCGTCACCTTGCCGGTCACCTTCCCACCGGCGGACGCCGAACTCGGGGAGTTCGCCGAGCCGGAACCGCCGCCGCAACCGGCCAGCCCGGCCACGGCCAGGGCGGTCAAGCCGGCCAGTGCCGTGCGAACCCAAGGTGTGCTCACCGGTTCCCTCCTCCGTTCGCGCTGCGGGCCGGTCGGGTCGCCTCCCGCGTCCACTCGCCGGCCCGCCCCCGATGTGTCGCGCCCGGCGTCGATCGCTCGACGACCACGGTGGTCGACTTGACCACCGCGACGGCGACCGAACCGACCTGCAGACCCAGCTCGTCCACCGCTTCCCGGCTCATCAGGGACACCAGCCGGAACGGGCCGGCCTGGATGTCGACCTGCGCCATCACGGTGTCCTTCACGACGGCGGTCACGATCCCCCGGAGCCGGTTGCGCGCGGACGAGTCCTCCGAGCCGACGACCGGCTCGGCCGACTGCCCGCGCACGAACTCGGCGAGGTCGACCCCGTCGAGCACGCGGTGCCCGTGTTCGTCCCGGGTCGCGGTCAGCCGCCCGGCGTCCACCCAGCGGCGCACGGTGTCCGCGCTCACCCCGAGCAGCTCCGCCGCCTCGCCGATCCTAAACACCGTCACGCGAGCACCATACCTCCCGCAGGTGCCGGGTGGAACGGGCAATACCTCTCGCATCTGCGCCACGTATGGCGACGTACGCCCGGTATCTGCTCCGACCGCGCCACCGTGATCCGGCGCAGTCAGCCAGGGTCAACCCGAGCGATAGGGATGCACCACCGGGCACCGTTCAGACTCTCGTACGGTCAGCAGGCTGTCGCCGTAGACGGCATCCGGCTCCCGGCCCGTTTCGCGGAACCCGAGCTTCTCCAGGACCCGTCGCGACGCGGTGTTCCAGTCCCGGACCCGTGCCCACAGCCGCGGGTAGCCCGCCTCGCTCACCCACGTGACCACGGCCCGGCCCGCCTCGGTTGCGTAACCGCAGCCGTGAGCCGTACGCAGCAACTCGTAGGCCAACTCGGGCTCGCCGGGTGATCCGTTCCCGGGAAAGGTCAGTCCGCAGTATCCGATGACGTCGGCCGTGCCCTTCCGCTCCACCGCCAGGATCCCTGGCTCCGACGCCTCGCGCTCCGCGCGTATCTGCGCGGCGATGTCCTCCACGGTCGGTCGGCCGTCGGGATCTATCTGCCGATGCGGCGGCACCCGGGGGTCCCGCTCGGTCCACAACCGGCGATAGACAGCGGCCTCGTCCGCGCTGCGACGCCGAAGGACGAGTCGCTCGGTCTCCAACGTCTCCAGAACGGGACCTGGCGCCATGCCGGCATTGTGTCAGTGTCACCGGTAGCCCGCCGGTATCCGGCGTGATCAGTCCACGCACGACGCCCGACGGACGAGCGGTCCAGCCGATGATCACG
>JAFMQP010000154.1 GCA_017354575.1 Acidothermales bacterium
TCGAGAACGCACGCCTGTACGAGACCACGCAGCTCGGGGAGCGGTGGCGGGAGGCGTCGTCCGAGGTCGCCTCCGCGCTGCTGTCCGGCACCGACACCCCCGACGTGCTCCACCTGGTCGCCGAACGGGCCCGGCTGCTCGCCGACGCCGTGCAGGCGAACGTGCTCCTGCCCTCCGACGACGGCCTCGGGCTGCGGATCGTCGCCGCCGCGGGCCCCGACTCCGACAAGCTGCGCGGGATCGTGGTCGCCATGGAGGACGGACGTGCGGGTGGCGTGTACGCGTCCGGCGTTCCCGAGGCGTACCCCACTCCGGAGCGTCCGCCGGTGAAGCGGCTCGCCGACATCACGGAGATCGGGCCGCGGCTGGTCGTCCCCCTCGGCGGCAAGGGGCAGACCCGCGGCGTGCTCCTCGTCTACCAGCGGGCCCGGCTGGCGTTCCGTCCCGTCGTGCTCTCCACGCTCACGGCGTTCGCCGGGCAGGCAGCGGTCGCGATCGAGCTGTCCGAGCACCGCCGCGACGCCGAGCGCATGTCCGTCTACGAGGACCGCGACCGCATCGCGCGCAACCTGCACGACCTGGTGATCCAGCGACTGTTCGGCACCGGCATGCGCATCGAGAGCGCCGTCCGGTTGTTCAACGTCGACTCGTCGACCGCGATCAGCAGGCTGACGAGCGCCGTCGACGACATCGACGCGACCATCCGCGAGATCCGCGCCACCATCTTCGCGCTGCAGACACCGGAGACGCAGCGGGCCGGCCTGCGCCGCGACGTCCTCGACCTGATCACCGAGCTCGCACCCGTACTCGGGTTCGAACCGTCGGTCCGGTTCACCGGCCTGGTCGACACGACGGTGCCTGACCACGTCGCCGGGCACGTGCTGGCGGTCGTCCGTGAGGCGCTCACCAACGTCGCCAAGCACGCCCACGCACATGCGGCAGCCGTGTCCGTCACCGTCGACCGGGACGTGGACGTGGAGGTCAGCGACGACGGCGTGGGCATGTCGCCGACGGGCCGCCGCAGCGGCCCGGCGAACATGGCCGACCGCGCGGGCGAACTCGGCGGCACCTGCACCATCGTCGCAGCCCACCCGGGCACGGTGCTGCGCTGGCACGTCCCGATCGGGACCGGTTGACGTCCCGCGTCAGGCCGAACAGCGGGCGGACGCGGGCTGCTGGACCAGCCGCCGGCCGGTGACCAGCGGCGTGCTGATCGCGACGATCTCGTCGCGCGCACCGCTCGCCCACGTCGTGACCGCACCGTCGCGGTAGCGCGCCGCCTCCGGCTCGGCGAGTATCCGCGCCTCGCCGACGACCGTCACCGACCAGCCGACGCCCGCCGACGCGTCGATCTCGTCCACCTCGAACCCGACCACCGTCCCCGCGCGGATCGCCACGAGCTTCGAGCCCTCGCGCGTACGGAACAGGATCCGCACCCCCTCCAGGGCGAAGTTCACCGGCTGGATCGCCGGGAGTCCGCCGGTCGTGAACACGAGCCGCCCCACGGGCACGCTCGCCAGCAGCCGCATGCATTCCTCGCGGTCGAGTTCCTCGAACACCTGGCCCCCTTTCGCCGTCTGGTCCACCATCGCTCCGGTCCACCTGCCGTGCTCAGGGCCGATGGTCCCGACCGCAGCGGCCCTAGGACTACCGGGTGGCGGGGACGGCGCGGCGGCCGGTGACGTGGGTGACGTCGACCCGGATGAACCGGTCACGACTGCTCGGCGCCCACGACACGAGCGGCAGCGCGGACAGCTTCGCGACGGACCCTGCGTCGGTGACCACAGCGGCCTGGCCGACGACGATGACGCTCCATCCGGTTCGCGCGGCGACGTCGATCTCGTCCGCCTCGAACGCGACGACCGCGCCGTCGGCCGCCGCGGTGAGCTTCTCGCCCTCGCTGCTGCGGATGATGATCGCGCCGTCGTGGACGACGAAGTTGACCGGCCGGATCGCCGGCAGCGCACGCTCGGTGAAGACGAGCCGACCCGCGGGGGCGCGGGAGAGAAGACGCAGGCACTCCTCACGGTCGAGGATCACGAGTCCGGCCGAGTCGCGCTCGCCGGAGTGCGTAGTGGGGGTCACATGTGCAGCGTCCCCGTCGGCCGATCGTGCGGACAGGGCCCAAGGTCCCTACGCGCCGCGCGGCGCCACAGGTGTCTGGGGGACTCGTGGAACCGCGACGGCCCCGTTATGACTGAGACGATGACGACCAGCGGCGAGGGGCCCGCCGTACCGACGGCGCCACTGCGCCCGGGCGTGATGCCGACGCTCGCCCCGGTCGGGTTCGCGGTGTCGTTCCGGGCGTGGGCACTCCTCTCGCCGCTCGGGGCGTCGCTGCGGCAGGAGCTCGGGCTGAGCTCGCTCCGGCTGTCGCTCGCGGTCGCGGTCCCCGTGATCGTCGGCTGGCTCGGACGTGTCCCGGTCGAGGCGATGACCGACCGCATCTGTGCCCGGCGCGTGTTCCCGGTGGTCGCGGGACTCACGATCATCCCTGTTCTCCATCTCGGGCACTTCGCCCACTCCTATGCCGCATCGGAGGCTGGCTGTCCGACCGGCTGCACCCCGTGCCCATGCTGCTCGTCTGCTACGCCGCCATCACCGCGCTGGCCCTGCTCGCGGCCGCGGAACTCCCTCATCCCGACGGGCACCGTCGCCTTCCTCGGCATGGCCGCGGCGCTCGGCGCCGGCGCCGTGTTTCGCGCTCGTCGCCCGCCTCGTCGCCACAGAACAGGTCGGCTCGGTCACCGGCGTCGTCGGCGCCGCCGGCGGCCTCGGCGGCTTCTTCCCACCCCTGGTCATGGGCCTCGTCTACGGCGCCCTCGGCGACTACACCTGGGGCTTCGTCCTCCTCGCCGCGACCGCCGCCATCGCGGAATCGTCACCGTCACCGCCCTCGTCATCCGGCAGCGTGCCGCACGCTGAGCGGTAGTGCGTCGGCGAACGCCAGAAGGAGTGCGGCGGTCCGCGGTGGATCCTCCATGTTGGGCGAGTGTCCGACACCGGCCAGCATCTCCACCCTCGCACCGGGAACGACGCGGTAGTCGTCGGCCGAGGACGGTCGCCATCGCCGGTCCTCCTCGCCGAAGATCACGAGCAGCGGCTTGCCGAGAACCTTCAGGCGGTCCGGTGCCACCTGCTGCGTAAGGTAGTCGCGGGGTGCCTGCATCGCGGCGGCGAACACGGCGAAGTCCATGCCGCGCACCTCGTCCACGAACTGCTGCGGCACCTCGTATCCCTCGCGGCTGAAGCCGCTGCTCGCCAATCGGCGGACCTCCTCCTCGGTCGGCGGCCACTGCGATGAGCTGACGGATCCGGACTCCGGCGCGATCAAGGCGTCCAGGCCGGGTCCGGTGTCGATGAGCGCCAGTGCGGTCACGAGGTCGGGTCGTTGCTCGGCGAGGGCCGTGGCGACCAGGCCACCGCCGGAGTGGCCGACGACGACGGCGTGCGCGACGCCGAGCCGGTCCAGCACCTCGCCGGTCCGGCGTCCCTGCTCGGGAATCGCGTAGTCGCCTCCGATCGGCTTCGCCGACCCGCCGGACCCGAGCAGGTCGATCCGGATGACGCGGTGGGACCCCGTCAGCAACGGGACGAGCGGGTCCCACGAACGGGCGAAGGCTGCGCTCCCGTGGATGAGCAGGAGTGCCGGCGCGTCGCGGGGGCCGTCCAGGCACACGTGGATGTCGCCGTCGGCGAGCGGGACGACCGACTCCTCGGCAACCCCCGTGTCGGCTGTCACTTGCGGTCTCTTGTCATGAATGGGCATGAGCCCACGGTCGCGAAGGTGGGCGTCGGCGTCTTGAACGAATGTTCCCGCGACGACCGCGTAGCATTCGAGCATGCGGTCCCTCGCGGGCGAAGGTACCGACCCGGCCGAGTGGGACGTCGCACGCCCCGTGCGGCCCAGCAGGGTGGCCGGCGTCACCATGGCCGGGTTCGGTGTCCATACGGCAGCGGCGATCCGGGTCGTCCCACACCCGGCCGTGATGCTGGTCCTCATGTTCGGCGCAAACGGGGCGGTACTGGTCGACACCGCCGGCCGGCGTCCACTGGGCAGTGTAGTCACCGGGCCCGGCTTCGGGTCCGGCGGCGTGACCTGGATGCAGGGCACGAGCGCCGAATGCGTGCAGGTACGGCTGTCCCCGGTGGTCGCACACGCGGTCCTGGGCGCCTCCCCCGCCGACCTGGACGGCACGGTCGTCGCCCTCGACGACCTTTGGGGTAGGGACGTGGCGCGGATCCAGGAGCAGCTGAGTGAGATCTGCTCCTGGGCGGATCGCTTCGCGGTGACGGACGCGTTGCTCGCCCGTCGATGCGCGACGAGGTCGTCCGTGGACCCCGAGGTTGCGTGGGCCTGGAACCGGATCGTGGGCGACCGCGGCCTGGTCCGGATCGACTGGCTGGCGACCGAGATCGGCTGGAGCCGCAAGCGGCTTTGGTCCCGGTTCCACTCGCAGCTCGGGCTGACGCCGAAGCGCGCCGCGAAGCTGGTCCGCTTCGACCACGCCGCGCACCGCCTGGTCGCGGGTGAGGGCGCCGCCCGGGTCGCCGCGGAGGGCGGCTACGCGGACCAGTCGCACCTGCATCGCGACGTCACCGCGTTCACCGGCGTGACACCGGCGACCGTCGCGGGCGAGCCGTTCCTCAAGGTCGACGACAGGGCACGGGCCAGGCACGGAGGCCGACCGGGTTCGCGACCCCCTGCGTCGGCATAGCACCGCGGCGGCGGTTTCGAGGGATTGCCGTGGGCCGTGCGGCGATTGCATGATGCAGTGGTGGCGTTGCCCAGGCCCGTGCGCGTGTCGCTGGCAGGTTTCTGCGCGCTACTGCTCGGCGGGCTGGTCGGCTTCGCCTGGTGGTGGTTTCTTTCGCGGCGGCGGGCGCGGGGCGGATCCGCGGGTACGCCGCAGGCCCGGCGGCCCTCGCGCCTGCGGTACGCGCAGAGCGCCGGAGTGGCCGTCCTGCTGCTACTCGTCGTCGTCGGGACGGGCTGGCGGGCGGAGGTCGCGGCCAGGGGCGTGCCCGAGTGCAGGCATCCGCGCGTCGAACGGTCGGCGTACACACGGAGCCTGGACGCCTCGCTGGTGGCGGAGAAGGTCGTCACCTGGCCGGAGACCGGGGTGGGCCTGCTCTACGGGCAGGCCACGGGTTCGTCGCTCTGCCGATACGCACCTGCCGACTACTACGTGGACTTCCACACCGGCACGATCGCCGGGACGTACATCATGAACGTCGGCGACATGGTCCTCGCGCCGCCGTTCGACACGAGGGTGCACAGCGGGGAGGAGGTCGCCGACCATGAAGCGCGCCACCGTCCGCAGTGGGCGGTCGCGACCGTCCTCGGTGGACCGTTCGCCTTTCCGATCGTCTACGGGATCGACAACTTCTTCTTTCCCGCCTCCCGCAACCACTTCGAGCGGATGGCCGGGCTGGCGGCCGGAGGGTATCCGTCCGCCGGCTACGGACCGGTGATCGGCTGGCCGCAGGTGGCCGTGCTCGTCCTCGCGGGGGTGCTCGTCGTCCTTGCGCTGTATCGCAGGTTCCGCCGGCGATGAGCATCTGCGCACGACGCGCCGGAGTCCACGCGCCCGGAGCACATTGCGGGCCGTCGCCGATTTCCCTTCCGCCGCCACCGCTTTCGATCACCGGGGGTCGCCGAGCTTTGGGAACGCGTACATCTCCAGCAGGCGCATCCGGGTCGCCTGCAGGCGGTTGAGGACGACGGCGAGGAACCGGTACGTCAGCTCGTAGCCCAGCACCTCGTCGTCGGCACACATGTGCCGCACGGCGCGCCCGTCGAACTCGACGGCGTCGAGCGGACCGCGCGCGACCGCGCCGAACCGCCAGCGGTAGGGCGGGAAGAGCCAGGACCAACCGATGACGTCACCCATCCCGAGCGTCTCCACGACCAGGTGTCCCCTGCCGGGTACGAACTGGTCGAGCGAGACAGGGCCGCCGCCGTCGACGATCCAGAACCGGTCCGCGACCTCGCCCTCCTCGAGCAGACGCTGCTTCGCCGGAACGTGCACCTGCTCGGCGACGCCGGCGAGCAGCGCCGCGTGCTCGTCCGACAGACCGCGGAGGAACGGATGACGCGTCAGTGTCGCCACCGTGACGCCGGTCATCGCCGATGTTCCTCTCCCGGACCCACGCGACGACCCTCGATCCGGTCCGCCTCGATGCGCAGGCACGTGTCCCTCGAGCCACCTGCCCATGGCCGTACCGCTTCACGGACGCGTGCCGCCAGCGCACGATCGGTTACACGCGACACGACGCCACGCAGCAGGACGCTCCAACCGCTCACCATCGGTGCGTCGATCCGATCCACCTCGAAACCGACCCGGCGACCGGTGAGACGCGCGAGGACGCCGCCAGGCGTCGTGCGGAACAGGACCGCACCGCCGATCACGACGAAGTTCACCGGCAACGCCTCCGGCCCGTCGGCGCCGACGAGGAGGACGCGGCCCACGCCGCCCGGGGAGATCAGCCGGATGCACTCGGCGGAGTCCAGCTTCGTCAGCCGCTGCTGTGTGCCGAGCCCGCTGAAGGTGCCTCCCGACGTCCCGGTCATCGTCTTCGTCTCCATGGGGCCGTACCGCATCAGAAGGCGGGCGCCGGGTACTGGTAGCGGTCGTCCTGCCGGTAGGACAGCTGCTCCTCCACACCCACGAGCCCCTCGACCCGGAGCAGAGCGCCGACGAGGCCATCGACCATCGACCAGCGTTCGACCTCGCCGCGGATGTGCAGGATGCCCTGCGTCACCTCGACCTGGAACGCGCGCGGATCCAGGTGCAGCACGCCCCGCAGCACCCCGTCGAGGACCTCGGCGCGGATCTCTGCGTCCGGACGGAGGAAGACCCGCAGCAGGTCCGAACGAGTGACGATGCCGACCAGGCGTCCCGTCTCGGGGTGCACGACGGGAAGTCGCCGGATTCGCCGGCGCCGCATCGTCGCCGCGGCTTCGGCGACGGTGTCGCCCGGGCCGACGACGATCGCGGGCGCCGACATCAATGCTCCCGCCACGGTCGCGCGCGACTTGCGTCGTTCGCTGCGCCTGCGCGATCCCTCCACCAGCCACTCGCCGGACGGATCGGGCTCCGCCTCCTTCAGGACGAGGTCGGCGTCCGAGACGACACCGACGACCTTCCAGTCGTCGTCGACGATCGGCAACGCGCTGACGTTGTTGTCGAGCAGTGCGGCGACGATGTCCTTGAACGGGGTGTCCCGTCGTCCGACGACGACCCGTTCCGTCATGACCTCTTCGACCCGAGACGTTCTCATGGCAACGGCCTCCTTGTCCTCGACCGGCAGTACCAGCATCGTTCGACCTCGCCTGGCGGAACACCGGCGAACGTCCCGAGGCACAGGGACACTCGGCCGTGTCGCTACAGGGTCTGCCGGCGCCAGCCCGGCTCGACGCTCGCCCACTCCCGCTCCCATTCCGCCATCCGTCGGTGGTCGAGGACGAACACGACTCCGACGTAGACCGCCGCGAGACCGGCGGCCGCGACGAAGAGCCAGTAGGTGCCGGTGGACACACCCGCGATCACCACACCACTGAGCACGGGAGGCGTCAGCGACGCCGTGCCGTCGGCGCCGATCCACACCGAGACGGTACTCACGCCGGTTCGGTACGACGAAGGTCCGTACGTGCCTTCCCGTCCTGTCCTGCCACGCGACTCGCATCGCGCCGATCCAGCCCCATCCGGCGGAGCAGGCGAATCGGGTGGCCGCGACGGCTTGCCGTGGCGCACGTCAGCGTCCGTGCTCGCGTGCCACCGGGACGGTGCAGCGTGCGTGACGCAACAGGTGTTGGCTCACCGAGCCGAGCAGCAGACCAGAGACTGCACTGTGCCCGGGTGAGCCGACGACGACCAGAGTCGCGGTCTTCGACCTGTCCGCGAGCTCTTGGCCAGGACCGCCCTCGACCAGCTGGGTCGTGACGCTGACGGCGGGATGCTTCTCGGACAGGACGGCGACCTTCTCGGTCAGCCAGTGTTCGCGCTTCACCCGTTCCGCCGCGATCAGTTCACGGTCGGACGGAACCTGGTCGACGTAGACGTACGGCCGCCAGCAGTGCAGGACGTCGAGGGCGATGCCGCGGTTGTCCGCGGCCTCGAACGCCGCCGCCATTGCCACGTCGGCGCCGTCGGACCGGTCGACGCCGACCACGACGCGCGGCCGCAACGACTCGGGACCCGGATGCACGACGACGACCGAGCAGTCCGCGTGTGCCGCCACCGCACCGCTGACCGAGCCCAGGACGAGTGCGCCCAGCGGCGACCGCTGTCGTGAGCCCACGACGACGAGCCCGGCACCGACGGACTCGTCGACCAGCAGGTCCGTGGCCCGCCCGCGCAGCAGGCGTCCCTCCACACGGTCCCTGCCGAGCCGGTCCGCCGCGTAGGCGACGGCGTCGTCGAATCTGCTCCGAAGCGACGCCCGCGGCAGGCCTGCGTCCGGCACATGCGGCGTCGTGGCAGGTGGCGTGTCACCGTACGCCGAGATCACAC